>JBBRJC010000570.1:0-3424 GCA_038220135.1 Bryobacterales bacterium
GGGGCGAATGCCTACATTTATGATGCGCTGCACCTGCGCGGCCAGTTCATCAAAGAGTGCAATTTTTCCAGAATATACCAGCCGGGTTAATTCAATGGTGCTTGTGGGGAACCGAAGGCGCTGCCCAATTAGAGAGCGCCCGCCAACTAGAACCAGATGGCAACCGATGTCGAGATCAGGATTGACTTCAGCCAGGCGCACCGCGTCCTCAAACGCGTCGCCATTGGCCATCAAGGTGGTTGCTGTGAGTATTCCCTGTTTGTGCGCTTCCACGATTCCGGAATTCACGTCATGCGTGAATCCAAAATCGTCAGCATTGGTGACTAAGAATTTCGCCACTAGAAAAGCTTCAACTGAATTGTGAGGAACTTCTTCGGGTTAGACCGGAAGTCCTTCATTAATCCATTCACTTCCTTCATTGTGCCATTCATCGATTCATAAAGTTGCGGATTTACCATCAACTGCCCAAGGGTGCCCTGACCGGAATTAACCTTGTCGATTGTCACATCGATCTTCGCCAGCAACTTGTTGATGTTCGTGCTTAGTTCGTCGGACTTCAGCAGCTTGCCTGCGGTACCTTTGCCTGCGTTCAAGTCTTCAGCCATTTTACGAAGTTCGACCGTCGTTTTGCGAATTTCGTCGTACATCGCCGGGTCTTTCAGCAACTTGCCGGCAGTGCCTTGCCCCGCTTGCAACTCATCAATAATTCTGTCGAGTTTGGCCACAGTTCCACGCACATCGTTGTACAACGCTTCGTCATAGAGCAGTTTGCCGACAGTACCTTTGCCGTTGGCGACGGTTTCGGCAACCTTCTCCACTTCCGCCACAACCCTAACAACACGGCTGTAAAGCTCGTCGTCCACCAGCAACTTGCCGATGGTCCCCTTACCTGCTTCCACTACGCCGACGATTGCGTCGAGCCGCGTCACAATGTTCTGCAACGATTGCAGCGTTGGGTATGCGGCATTGACCAGATCCTGAAACTCGCGTGTGTCCAGGCTGGGCAGTTCGCCATGTTCTTTAACGGGATTCGGGCTCTTGCCCTTTTTGATGTTGATGTACTTGGTGCCCAATAGGTTTTCGGCACCGATGGAGGCTTGGGAGTCAAGCGGGATCGATGAAAGCAATTTATCGTCGATGCTCATGGTCAGGCGGATGACGCGGTTCGGCTTGCTTTCGCCGGAGAGTTCCACTTTCTCAAGCTTGCCCACTTCGATGCCATTCAGACGCACCGCTGCGCCCTTCACCATTGCCGAAGAATCGTCCATAAATGTGTAGACTTCGGTGTAATGAGCGAAGAAGCTTTGACTGCCGGTTAGTAAAAACACCAGCATCCCCAGCAATAGCAGCGAAACAATGCCGGTGATTCCTACTCGTAATTTGGCCCAGCTAACTTTTTCGGCGGAAGGCATAGTTTTGTGATTAGGCCCTTTGCAAAGTGAATTTAGAAATATAAGAATCCGTGGATGCTTCCAATTCGTCCTCGGTCCCCACGAACGCCATTCTTCCATCTCGCATCACGAAGAAGCGAGTGCGATGGGCATGCTTTTCGCCGGCCGCAACCTTCAACACTTTATCAGTTTGGGGGTTATAGCGAAAACTTGCAAGCATGTGGCCGTCCTGGAAACGGTGAGTAACGATCATTGAGGCAGTATTGCGGATTTCCCGCTCCTTCAATAGTAGGGCGATGATACGGTTTGCGGTAATTGGATCAAGGCCGGCGGTGGGGGAATCGTAGAGGATCAGACGAGGTTCAGTGACGGTTGCACGGGCTATACCAACGCGTCGTCGCATGCCGCCGGAAAGCTCACTGGGGAATTTTTCAAGAGTTCCCGCCAATCCAACAAACTGCAGGGCGTCCTCAACCTTCTGGTGCACGGCGGCTGGAGAAAGGGATATTGTTTTTTGATTCAATAGCGGATAGGAAACGTTCTCTTCAATGTTTAGCGAATCGAAAAGACCGCCTTCCTGAAACAGGACGCCGGCTTGAGCGCGGACGTCGTACCACTGCTCTTCGCGATAGTTTGTGACCTCGCGGCCAAATAGATAAATGCGTCCGGAAGTTGGCTTTAGAAGGCCTAGAGCGAGTTTCAAAATAATGGTTTTCCCGCTGCCTGCGGCACCTACAAGAACGATAGTTTCGCCGGCCAAAAGCTCAAACGAAACGCGGTCCAACGCAGGTGCGTCGTCGCCATCAAATTGGATGGATACGTCTTCAAACCGCAGTATGCATTCTTCGGCCATCTATTGAAATATCCGGGTAAGAAAGAGATCGAGAACGAAAATCCAAACGCTTGCGGCGACCACCGCCTGGGTTGTTGCGCGGCCAACGCCCTGCGTACCTCCGCTGGTGCGCATGCCGTAGAAACAACCGATTGAGGCAATTAGATAGGCGAACAGGAATGGTTTGAGCAGACCTTGGGTTAGATCGTTGTACACCAGCGATTGATAGGAAGTTGTCCAATATTGCGTGCTTGTGGTTAGGCCGAGCAGTGGCACGGCGATCATATAACCGCCAAAAAGTCCAATAAAATCGGCGATTACCGTCAGCACAGGAAGCATTACGCAAGCTGCAATGAGTCTGGGGGTGACGAGTTTTTTTAGAGGATCAGTGCCAAGGGCGCGCATGGCGTCGATCTGCTCAGTCACCTTCATCGATCCAAGTTCGCTGGCAATTCCGGAGGCATTTCGGCCAGCCACGAGGAGAGCAGTGAGTACAGGGCCCAATTCGCGGACCAGTGTGATGGCTGTGATTTCGCCCACTTTTCCTGCCGCGCCATATTGTGAAAGGGCTCGCGACATTTGGAGCGCCATGACGGCGCCACTGAAGAAACCGATGAGAACTGTGATGGGAAGGCTGCCAACGCCGATGGTGTCCATCTGTAGCAAAACATCCTGCGCATAGAAGGGGCGCCGGATAATGTTTTGGGTAGCTCTGCCGGCCAAGCTTAAATACTCTTGAAACGACAGGATAGGCTGCTTCAATATGTCGAGCAAAACCGCGTGATGCCTCGATTTTGAGGGTAACACAGTGGACGGGGCTGGCTGTTAGCGCTTTCCGATTACGCCTTCAATCGTATCGGCCACTATAATCTTTTGACACCACTCCTGCAGTTGTGTTGAAGTTGCAGAGACAAGCCGTTCCTGGGCCCAAATAGGGACGCGGCCAAACTTAGTTTTCATCTGAGAGCGTAGCGTTTTTTGAATAGCCCAAAGAGCCCCCTCCTCGCGGCCTTTGGCTTCGTCTTCCCTGCGCCAGCGCATGATGGTTGAATTCTTGGTGACGTCAATTACGCTCATGAAAGACCACTCCTGTTCAACTTGGCGATCTAATGCCCTTAATCCTGACAATACCATCAATTGTGCAATCACGCGATCCCTGTCCGAGTTATCCGGGAGAGCGGCAATACTTCGCACAATATCC
>JBBRJC010000571.1:0-3423 GCA_038220135.1 Bryobacterales bacterium
CGGTCAGCCTGAAATGCCTACCCTGAAATTTGTAGGTAAGCTTAGTATGATCGATGCCCAGGCAATGCAGCATGGTCGCATGAAGATCATGAACGTGCACCGGATCTTTGACAATGTTGTAGCTATAATCGTCGGTCTCTCCGTAACTCATTCCGGGCTTGATGCCACCGCCAGCCATCCACATTGTGAAGCACCGTGGATGATGATCGCGCCCATAATCTGCAGGTGTAAGTTTGCCTTGGCAATAAACAGTGCGCCCAAATTCGCCGCCCCAAACAACCAGCGTTTCATCCAGCAATCCACGCTCTTTCAAATCCTGAACTAAAGCCGCCGCCGGTTGGTCAATGTCGTAGCATTGGCCCTTAATGGCTGGAGGCAAATTCAAGTGATGATCCCAACCGCGGTGGAACAACTGTACAAACCGCACACCACGCTCAGACATGCGCCGCGCCAGTAAACAGTTCGCAGCAAACGTGCCGGGCTTGCGCGATTCCGGCCCATACATGTCAAACGTCTTCGCAGGCTCTTTCGACAAATCAGTCAGGTCGGGCACCGATGCCTGCATCTTATACGCCATCTCGTATTGCGAGATGCGGGTGGCAATTTCGGGGTCACCAAACTCGTCAAGTTTCATCTGGTTCAACTGCGCCAGATCGTCTATAAAATGCCGCCGGTCATTGCGCGACAGGCCCTCAGGGTTCGACAGATACAACACCGGGTCGCCTTCAGACCGGAACTTTACGCCCTGGTATTTGCTCGGTAAAAAGCCACTACCCCACAGCCGGTCGTAAAGCGGTTGATCGGCCGGACGGCCCGTGCCCTGGCTGATCATCACAACGAACGCAGGCAGATCTTTGTTCTCGCTGCCCAGCCCATACGCAAGCCAGGATCCGATACTCGGCCGGCCGGCAATTTGAAAACCGGTCTGCAAAAACGTCACGCCGGGATCGTGGTTAATCGCTTCTGTATGCATCGATTTCACAATGCAAATTTGGTCTACAATCTTCGCTGTATGCGGCAACAGTTCGCTGACCCAGGTCCCGCTTTGGCCGTGCTGTTGAAACTTGGTAAATGGCTTGGCCACCGGGAAACTGGTTTGGGTTGAAGTCATCGCCGTCAGGCGCTGGCCCTGCCGGATCGATTCCGGCAACTCGCTGCCATGCAGCTTTTCCAGCAACGGTTTGTAGTCGAACATTTCAAATTGCGACGGCGCGCCAGATTGAAATAAATAGATGACCCGCTTGGCTTTTGTTGTCTGTCCTAAAAGCAGGTCGCTCAACGCTGCAACGCCCAGCCCAGTGGCTGATCGTCCAAAGAACCGGCGCCTGGTCATGTGTAGCAATGCTTCGTTGCGAGGGTCCATCGTTATTCCTTCGATACCACTTCGTCGAGATTCAAAATCAAACTTGCCACGTGCGCGTACGCTGCCAGTTCCGCGCTATCCAGCCGTTGGTCACGCGCCGATTCGCCTTGTTTTAGCAGCAAAATCGCATCGGCCGGTTTGGTTTGATATCGATCTAGATTACGCCGATAGCTTGCTTCCAGTACCGTCAACTCTTTCTGATTCGGCATGCGCGCCGTAGCCAGTTTGAAGCCATAGCCGATGCGCGAGGCAATTGCCGTTCCGCCTTCGGCGATCATGCGCTCAGCCATCTTGCGCGATGCTTCCAGATACGTCACGTCGTTCATCAGGTTCAAGGCCTGCAACGGGGTGTTTGTCCGTGTCTCGCGAACCGTACACGCTTCACGTCCGGCAGAATCAAAATTCATCATGAACGGCGGTGGAATTGTGCGTTTCCAGAATGTGTAAAGGCTCCGCCGGTATAGTCCTTCACCGCTGTCGGCCTTGTAATCGCCCTCATTGGAAAGTTCCTTCCAAAGCCCCGCTGGTTGATATGGCTTCACCGAAGGTCCGCCCGGATGCTCCACCAGCAAACCGGCAGTTGCCAAGGCTTGATCGCGTACCATTTCAGCCGCCAACCGTTGCCGGGGGCCACGCGCCAGCAGCCGGTTGTCAGGATCGCGTGCAATCAATTCCGGTGCTGTCTTGGAAGTCTGCCGGTAGGTGGAACTCATCACTATTGATTTCACCAAACCCTTCAAATCCCAGCTTGTACGGATGAATTCAGTAGCCATGTAATCCAGCAAATCCGGGTTCGATGGCCATTCGCCTTGTGATCCGAAATCTTCAACGGTTTTCACAATGCCGGTGCCAAAAAGCATCTGCCAAAAACGATTTACCGCCACCCGAGCCGTCAGCGGATGATCGGGGCTCACCAGCCATTGCGCCAGCCCCAGCCGGTTGTGCGGAGCAACGGCAGGCAACGGTGGAAGTGCAGCCGGCAGATTTCGTTCCACCTTTTCGCCGGGCCTGTCATAGGCACCGCGGATCAAAACGTGAACATCTTTCGGAGTGGCTGCCTCCCGCATAATCATGACGCTTGGTATGGCTTCTCTAAATGCAGCAAGCTCTTCACCAGCATCGAAAAAAGCTTGGGCAGCATCCCGAATTTCCGGCGCAGCCACTTGCTTCAGAAAGTACTGATCTAGCTTCGCTTGCTGTGCCGCCGATCGGGTTGTTGCCGCAACAATTTCGTTAACCGATTCGCGTGGGGCCAGCATCTGAATTTCGTCGTCATGCAAGGTTGCCTTGAAAATTTGCACCTCGCCGATCTCTCCCTCAAACCGAGTGCCAGATCCGCCGCCAACCCAGAACGGAAGTGTGGTTGCGAAATTCTGATTCAACATATCAAGCAGCGTGGTCACCTTCTGCGGCTTGCCATCAACATAGATCTTCACCCCGGACGCCAGGCGTGTGCCGTCGTAGCTCATCGTCACCTGATGCCATGCGCCTTGCTCCAGTGTTTGCTCGGTTTCAACGCGCAACGCGTCATCAAGCCAGCGCACCGTCATATGCACTTGCAGTTTTCCGTTCACCAGATAAAGACCATATCCCGGCTCTTCGGAAACGTCTTTGCTTCGTGAAAATATTGCGCCATTCTTTGTCCCAGCCTCCACCCAGGTTGAGATTGTGAATTTGTCGTAGAAGCCAAAATTGCCAATATCCTTGCCTGCATCGTTCACGCGTTTGCCGTCGAATTGCCCGCCCTCAAAGTGAGCCTGCCGCGCCCGTTCATATTGCCAGTCAATCTTTACACTCGTGTTCAGTGCTTTTTCCCAGGCCTTCTGCTGCTTACCAAGTGCAGCCTTGAACTGCTGCTGCTTCTGTTCGGTTGCGCGATACTTCGCTTCCATCGCGTTCAGTTTCAATTCCTGATCAGGCGTCGGCGCGGCGATGTAGGGCGGGGTATTGCCGTACTTTATATAGCGGCCCCATTCGCCGATGTTATCGAAGAATGAATACAGTTGGTAATACTCTTTTTGGGTGATCGGATCGTACTTATGATCGTGGCAGCGGGCACA
>JBBRJC010000572.1:0-3410 GCA_038220135.1 Bryobacterales bacterium
CACGGTCATTTGCACCAAGGATGCGGCTGTAGCTTAAAGCCGTAAATGCGGCCCCTGCGGAAAAACCCCTTCGGGATAGTTCACTCATTTGCAATCAGCTCCTAGTATTCTAAATAGGAATGCGAAGAAGAATTATACTCCTGGCACCCTTAGGTCTTGCGCAAAATATGATGACAGCAACGAAGAAGATTCTGGTTCACGGCCATCGGGGAGCAAGGGCCATGCGCCCGGAAAATACTCTCCCCGCCTTTGAGTATGCCATTGAACAAGGCGTCGATTGTTTGGAACTGGACATGGCCGTCACCAAAGAAAATGTCGTGGTAGTTTCGCATGACCCGCGCATGAATCCTGTTATCGCCACAGGGCCAACCGAGCCTAAGCCGATTCACCAGATGACGCTGGCAGAGCTTGGTAAATGGGACGTTGGCGCAAAACGCAATCCCACTTTTCCTCGTCAGCTTCCTGTTCCCGGTACGCGAGTGCCCACGCTCGATGCCGTTTTTAATCTCGCCAAACGGGGAACCTTCGACTTTAATATCGAAACCAAAATCTTCGCCAAGGAACCGCAATTATCGCCCGCGCCGGAAGAATTTGCACGGATTGTCTTAGAAGTAATTCGCAAGCACAAATTGGAGAAGCGCATCATTCTCCAGTCGTTCGATTTCCGCACGCTGCACGCTATGAAGAAGCTCGACCCATCCATTCGCTTGTCAGCGCTGTTGGAGGCCGGTGCCCACGATTTTGTTGCAGTAGGCAAAGAGTCTGGAGCCAGAATTATCAGTCCGCACTATTCCATAGTGACACCGGAAAAAGTAGCCGCCGCGCACAAAGCAGGCCTGCAAGTGGTGCCGTGGACTCCAAACAAACCAGCCGATTGGGACAAGATGGTCGCAGCCAATGCCGATGCAATTATTTCTGACGATCCTGCTGCGCTGATTGCACACCTGAAGGCGAAGGGACTCCGGTAAAGAGTTTCTTCTTGCCCTTCAGCGCTTCCGTTGCTTCGGTGATGATCGCCTCGCGATTGCCCGCCGTCCACGCATCTCGCAATCGTTTTTCTTCAATGCCAGCGGCCCGTCCAAGAAGAATATAGGCAGGCAACGCGTATTCAAGAGACTTCCATCGCGCCATCTCCGTGATCTCGCCCACTGCCTTTTCGCGAATCGCATCCAGCACCTTCGCATCCCGCCGTTCACTCATGCTGACCAGTGTTGTAGCCGCTTTGCTACGATCGTAAAAGCTCGTACTGCGCAGCATCTCAACTAACCGCAAAGGCTCAATTCCAATTCCCGCAGCGGGGTTCTTCACGGCAAATGCTGCAATCGCAGCGAGGCTATGCAGCGCATTATTGCGGACACTCTCATCGGAATCACGAAGCGCCAATTCCAGCGAATTCACAATCTGATTTTTGTTCGGCGAATAGCCCAGCACATAGGCGGCGATAGCGCGCTGTTCTGGACTGAACGAACCCTTCAGCACCTCTTCGATGCGCGGCTGATTTGCTCCCGCAAGCTTCACGAAGTTTAACTGAAATGCTCTGGCTTTGGGGTTTTTAACCAGCCCATGGCCTTGTGCCACGTCTTGTACGGCATCAGCACCCCTGGCGTCGTTCATCGCCATTGTGAAGCCCGCAAACGCTTCCACAATTGCCGATGGTAGTTCAGCATTACCTGAAGGATCGTCGCGAAGCACAAACCCCTCAGCGCCTTTCTCCTGAATGCCGATGTACAGAATCGCCTTCGCTTGCTCGCAACAAACCGCCGTAACTTCCACCCGGACAACGTCACTGGTATTGAGGATATGCTCTTCCAGATCGGTCTTCGATTGCGGAAGCGGATCGCCAACCTTTACGTTCAAGGCCGCAATCAATTTATCAGCAGTTGCCTTTTGCCCGCCAAACACTGCAATAAAGCCAATTTTGGGCCCTTGCCCTAAGGCGAGTGCAGCAGAAACCAGGATAAGAAAAAAAGTTCGCAAACTTTCTAGACGCATCAAGTGACGCCCCGGCTACGCAAATTTTTCCGCTAACTTGCTGACCACAGGAATTTCCAACCGTAAACCCTTGTAGGCGCTGTACATGGCATAGAACCAAACGAAGAGAAAGGCAAACCAGGCTGTGGTCATAATCACGCCCAACAGATAGGCCAGGAAGGCGCCAGATACTCTGGTAAGTCCGGCGCAAACAAACCATGTGACCATGAAAATTCCCGTGAGTATGATCGATTGCCAGGCGTGCAGACGAATCGTTTTATTAGCCGAATAGGGCTCCATTGTCAGCAGCAAAATGCCACTGAAAAAGAAGAAGAAATAGGCTAATGAACAAGCAATGTGTTCCGGAAATTCGTCTTGAGCCATGGAGGAAAGCGGTGTTACGCTTCTCAATTGTAACGCGAATTACCTAAATTTGCGGATTAAGCTTCCGGTCAAGAGCGCTGAAAATCCCTTCCAGTGAAGTGCGTGGCAGATCACGCACAAAAGGACGGAAGAAAGGCCCAAAGCCGAACGGAATGTCACGCGAAAGTGATATGGAACGGCATTCCACAATAGTCCCGCCATTGGCCGGCTGGACGATCCAATAAGCATTCACCCGCCACAAGTAACCGTGATCATTCCCAGGGGGCAGCTCGTGCTCTTTCGGTGAATCCGGGCTGTCTACTTCGGCGATGCGGCTGCTTCGAGACCAGACAGTCCACATGTCGCCGGTCTGCTTGATCTCCACATCGTATTCCGTGTTTAGCACAACGGTAAGCACGTTCTTCTTGCGAATCCGCAATGCTGCATGCATCGCATTGGCGCTTTGCGAAACCACTTTACCCCTGACCACTTCTGGCATCGTGCCTGCATGATGGTTATAATCCAACAGCAAATCCACCACTTGCTGCGGCGTGCTGTTGGCAATGAATTTTGTGCCTACCCAATCGTGAAGCAGTCCGCCGGGCAGCTTCTTTCCATTAACGCCGGTGAACGGAGAAATGCTGGGAGGCCCGGCCACTACCTGATGTAGCGGTTTTGTTGCTTTTGCCAATGCCGATTCAGCCGGCCCAACATAAGCGTTGAAAGCAGCTACCGTGTTCGGTTCAAGGGTCGTGATCAACTGCGCTGCAGCCATTGATGCGCTTGCCAGTACCCCCGCCAACGTCAAGCCAAATTTCGTCATTCCTTACTTGGATGCCTCATCACTGAACTTTGGTTTCAATCTAAATGTAACAAGAAAAGAAAAACCCGCGAAAGTGTCTTTTCGAAGAGCACCTTCGCGGGCAATTAATCAACTGCGTTGCTGCCTAGAATACGAAGCGAATTGCTGCCTGGGCGCGCCGTGCGGTTGTGCCGTCTGGCGGAGCCTGCGTTGCCTGAATCGCTCCATAGCTTGGATTGGGAACCAATGCAATCTGACCGTTCAAAGGGCCACT
>JBBRJC010000573.1:0-3373 GCA_038220135.1 Bryobacterales bacterium
CGAGGCCGTGGTGTGCTCACTCTTCGGAAATCGTGATCGTTTGGCCCGTGCTTACCGCGCCTATTCGCTGCCGTTTTCCGGTCGGCCAAAGCACTTCCAAATCAACCGCAGCGGGCAGCCCGCCGAAGTGCACCGGGCCGTAGCTTGAGGAAGCGTAGCTGACAGCGCTCGTCATGATGTTCGTCTGATTGCCGATCTTGACGGTCGCACCAGTGCCGTCGCGATTCGATTTTGTGCCAACCAGTTTTACCTTGAGCCAAGCGCCCTGCGGCTTGGTGCGATTGCGCCATAACTCTGCCGGTTCGCCAAGCGCAGCAACAACAATGTCGATCAACCCATCGCCATCAAAATCGGCAAAGGCGCAGCCGCGATGCACAGCTTTTACAAGCAACCCCGAGTCTACAGCGGCGAAGGTGCCGTTCTGTTGATTCCGAAAAATGGCGTTCTGCTGGCGATAGAGGTAAGGTTCAAACTGCTCAACCAAATCGTTGACGTGAGAGTTTGCTGTGAAAAGATCTCGCCAGCCATCGTTGTCAAAATCGACGATACCCAGGCCCCAGCCTGCAATCGAGTTTGTGACCGAAGCAAGCTTCGACGTGTGTGTGGCATCCCGAAACTGACCCTTACCTCGGTTTTCAAAAAGTGGAAAAGTTTCCCCACTCAATGCAGTGATGAAGATGTCGGGAAGGCCGTCGTTGTTGTAGTCTCGAAAATCGGCACCCATACTGGCCACCGGTTTGCCGTGATCCAAAAGTGCCGCGCCCGCCTCCAGCGCCACTTCTTCAAACGCCTTTCCGGCTTTGTTGTGGAACAGGAAATTAGGCAGATTATCATTGGTCACAATGGCGTCAATAAAGCCGTCTCCGTCATAATCTGCAAACGCCACCGACATGCCGCGCCCCGTGAATTTGTCCAAACCCATCGCCGCAGTCACGTCCTGAAATTTGCCGTTGCCAAGATTACGGTACAGCTGATTGGCGATGGCCGGAAAGTATTTCGGGTGGCAGTAAACGCGGATGTTCTTAGCCGCATCACCGCAGAAACGATTGAAGGCTGGCGTCCATTTGGCATAGCTCACAACGAATAGATCCAGCAATCCGTCGTTGTCGTAATCAAACCAACCTGCCGCAACCGCGAAAGTGTCGGACTTAATGCCCGATGCTGCGGTGACGTTCTCGAAAGTGCCATCGCCCCGATTGCGATAAAGGATGTTGCGAAATGCCCCGGCCACAAACAGATCAGCGTGGCCATCGTTGTTGAAGTCAGCGACCGCGGCCCCAATTGAGTAGCCCGCACCTTCAAGTCCAGCTTGCTTTGTGACGTCAGTGAACTTCCAGTTACCATCGTTCCGGTAAAGACGGTTGCTATATTTGCCCGATGATTTTTCCAGGCCCGGCAATGCTGCCCCATTGGTAAAGAAGATGTCCGGACGGCTGTCGTTGTTGTAGTCGAACGTGGCAACACCACCTGCCATCGTTTCCACCATATGCTTTTGCGGAGTTGGCGAGTTTTCCAGAACGAAGTTGACGCCGGCTTGTTTGGCGATATTTTCGAACTGAATTGTTTGCCCGGAAGCAGCGGCGAAAAGCAGCAGGGGCAGCACACGGCGCATAGACCTTTATCATACCCCTTGCTTTGCGATACACTTGGTGTCCATGAAAACAGCATTGTTTTTAATCATGATGTCGGTAGCCGCGCTTGCTGCCGATTCGGCCGATGAAAAGGCCGTGCGCGAGTCTGTTGCAAAATTTAATGCATCAGCGATGAAGGGTGATGAAGCCGCTTTGAAGGCATTGGTTGGGGATGGCGTGGTTTACACGCACTCCACCGGAAAGCTGGAAAATAAGGCCGAGTGCATTGCAGCACTTGTCAAAACAAAGCCAAATTTCGAAATGAAGCCCCACTGGACCGTGCAGGTTTATGGGAACTCGGCAGTTGTTCATGGCCACATGACGGCTCATGGAATGACGGATGGAAAGCCAACCGAAACAAAGCTCGATCTGTTGATGGTCTGGGTGAAAGCCGGCAATGGCTGGAGCCTGGTGGCGCGCCACACGGCCAAACTGCCAGTATAGTTTTGATGAGCACACAACTTTCTGACGAACAGGCAGTATGCGAAGCGGTCGCGAATTTCAATCGTGCGGCCTTGGCGTGTGACGGCGAAGCCCTTGCTGCGCTATTGGGCGAGGGTCTGGTATACAGCCATTCCAATGCGCTTTTGGAAAACAAAGCCGAATGCATTGCAGGGTTGCTTGGAAACAGGTTGAACTTCGTAATGGAAGATGGCTGGACCGTGCAAATCTATGGCCGATGTGCCGTGGTGCGCGGCCATGTGGTTGCCCACATGGTGGACAAAAATCCGCCAACTTCAATCAAGCTGGACATGCAGATGGTTTGGGCACATAGCGGTGAGGCGTGGTTGTTGGTCGCACGACACACGGCAAAAGTGCCCGTTTAATTACCAGATCGGCGCAACCTTAACTTCTCCGTTCAAGGCGCGCCGGTTCAATTCATAGCCAAACCCGGGGGCTTCGTTCAATGTGACGAAGCCCCCTTTTGGTATCGGTTCTCCGCTCAACATCAACTCGCCACCCTGGGCAAAAATATCCACAAACTCTGCGCGTGGCGCATTTGGTGTTGCCATCACAAAGTGGTAGCTTGGCGCGCCCACGCCGTGCGGAATAATCGGCAGGCCATGCGCGGAAGCTATCGCCGCAATTTTGCGAAGCTCAGTCAAACCCCCAGCGCGATAGATGTCGGGCTGAACAATATCCACCAGCCGTTCTTCAATCAACCTGGTGAATCCGTAGCGTGTGTACTCGTGCTCGCCGCCGGTGATGGTAACGTCCAGCACTTCCTTTAAACGGCGGTAACCGTCCAGATCATCAGGCGGCAGCGGCTCTTCGATCCAACGAATTTTGTATGGTGACAGGCGCTTCACCAAGTCGATGGTATAGGGAACCGTAAGGGCCATATAGCAATCCAGCATGATGTCGCCATCTGGACCCACCAACTCACGGGCGCGGCGCATCATCTCTTCGTTCTTGCGCAATCCAGCTTCGCCATCGGCGGGGCCGCAAGGCAGTGCCAATTTCACATCGGTGAAACCCTCGGCAATGTGACGCTCAGTTAAGTTGCCCGTCACATAAGCGCGCAGCCGGTCTTTGGTTTGGCCGCCTATCAGTTTATAAACCGGCAGATTGGCCGCTTTGCCGACAATATCCCAAAGTGCAAGGTCGATTCCGCTAAGTGCTTCAATCGCCAAACCGCGACGCCCATGCATCACCGAAGCTCTGTAAATCTGCTCCCACAGGCGCTCAATATCAAACGCACTTTGCCCAATAAGAAGTTGTGAGAAATGCTCGTCAATGAT
>JBBRJC010000574.1:0-3354 GCA_038220135.1 Bryobacterales bacterium
TTACACCGGTGGTATCGAGCGTAATGCGTCGAAGGAATTCCAGGTCGCCGGTGAGTTCAGTTGGACGGATTTTTTCCGCTTCAAGGCGCACACCAAGAAAACGGTCGATGTTGTTATAAACCGGAGTTGCTGCGGCAACGGTGGGTGGTATCAGAGCGGGTTGTTGTCGAAGGCCGTCGCGAATTTTGTCGTGGCGAGTTTTCCATTCCGCAGCCACTTCGGTACTTGCCAAACGGCGACGCACAACGTCTGCGCCATCATGACGCACGTTGACGGCGGCCACATAGCGATCCCATTCCTGATCGGTCAAATAGGGTGCGGTGTAGGGCCCCAACAAGCGATCAACCTTACCTATGGGTGCAAAGCTCACCGCAAGTTCGCCCGGAGTTGGATATAAGCCCTTGCCGCCAATCACGGCGGTTAGGACGAAATGATGCGGACCGGCAGGCAGCGTGACCTTGTATAAGACATCCTGGTGCGGATACTGCGCAGGCCGCAATGGAGAGTTTTCGCGTGCGGCTTGCGGGGGCACTGGATCGTCGCCTGAAGTGTTGGGCGGCTGTGGCTTGGTTTCGGCAACCTGCACTCCGTCGATTTCCAGTTTCGCCAATCCACGCGCCCGTAGTCTGAACTGATATTCGCCTGCAGTCAGGGGCCGGTCGTAGGTTGCTTTTAAAAGGAAAGGAGCGGAGCGGTCCATGGGCAAGGCATTGCCAGAAAACTTGGTTGGCGTGCGGACGAAGGCGAAGGCTGGTTCCTGGTAGGTTTCCGTAGCTTTGGCATCGGCGGGCAGGGCAAGTAATTTGCCGGGCGTGAGATTTTCGAAGATCTCAACTTTGATTGGGCCATTCAGCTTTTGCGCCGAAGCGATCATGATTCCCAAAGAGAAGGTGAAAAGGAACAGACGAATCACAGAACCTCCATACGGACACACGGATCCCACAGGAAAAGCGGGAACCTTCGCACCTAAAATATCGCGTTCAAGGGGTAAGTTTCAAGTGCTTGAGCGATCATTATTTAGCGACACTTTGGCCTCGCGAACGAGAGGGTGCAATTTCGGTTCATCCGGCGTCCCTTCTTTGATCCTCTTGACTGCTGCCCAGGCGGCCCGCTTTTCAGCTCGCAATCATAGATCACCAACTATGAATTGCGATTCGGATTTCAATTCGGAACGCCGGTAGAATTTGATTACCGCGCGGACTTTCCAGTGGGAAGTTGCTGGCCAGCAATTTGTCTTCCTGAGTTAAAGTAGCGGGAGAGTTAGATGTGCTGTCCGCTCGATTTCGGCAAGGCTTTGAAAACAGGGGAAATATAAATTACATTTCCGAGTGAATTTGATTGTTTGAAATCCCGGCGGACCAATTGGGGCTTACAAAGTGGGCAGGATTAGAGTGAATTGGGTTCGTTTTGTTGAGACAGCAAATGGGGCAGTGAAAGGCGTACATGAAGGTGAAACGCCCTTTTTCGGCCCCATTCGGATTGTGTGCTACAGCAGGACGAAAAGTAAAACCTATGTTCTGTATTAGTTATAGCGCCAACCGAAAGGTTAACAAATCCGCAAATCCAGAGGATATAGCGGGGAAAGAACCTTACTTGACACTCAGGAAACTGGTGATAGCCGATCTACCTAGTAGTAAGTAGGACGACTACTTTTACAGCCTAAGTACTAGAACTAATATCATCATAGTTCTATCGCTGGTACATTAGCTTCAACAGTACTAAGAAGTACAACCAAGGAGCAACCAATGTACCCCCTCACAAACATTTTGAAAGTTTGGAAAGATCGCGCAGCGCAGGATTTGATTGAATATGCGCTAATGGCTGGATTTGTAGCAGTTGCCGCTGGCGCGATTATGCCAAGTGTTTCGGTAAACATCAGCACGATCTTCAGCAAGATTGAAAGCAGCATGAGTTCTGCCGCTTCTCAAGGAAGCTAATTTTAGGGACGGGTACGATCAAGCCCCCCGCTCTCACGTACCCGCCGTCTAACGAAGTTGCCTTCGTCTAAATACTTATCGAGAGTTTCCCGGCAAACAATACTGCTTATGCACATTTAAGTTCATTCAGTTTTGGGGCTACCCTTCAGTAGTCGCAAAAAATGATAGATGTGTAACGCAATATTCATCGAACTGTAATATACTAGCCTCCACTAGGAGTCTGTTTATGAATATTCGTTTAAGCCTTGTCTGCTTGCTTGCGGCTTCGCTAGTCCCTATTTGCTATGGACAATCGACTACAGGATCTATTTCCGGCGTCGTTACGGATGCCAGTGGCTCGACAATTCCAGGCGCGTCGATCACTGTTGTCAATCTGGACAACAACATCAAAACTGTTGTCACAACCGAAGCCAGCGGGGCCTATACGGCACCAACGCTGCCACGTGGCCGCTATCGTTTAGACGTTTCTGCTGCGGGATTCAAGCATTTTGTTCGCGATGGAATTGTTTTGCAAGTGCAGCAGTCAGCGCGTATCGACATTCAGATGTCTATCGGCGAAGTGGCGGAATCGGTGGTTGTTACTGGTGATGCGGCGAGGTTGGAGACCGAATCGGCAACACTGTCAAAGATTGTGGACAATCGGGCGATCATCAACCTTCCTTTGAATACGCGCAATGTCTACAACCTGGTTTTTCTCACCCCCGGAGTAACTGGCACCGTTGGCAACAGCTATGGCGACATGCGTTATTCCGTGAACGGCGCACGCGCGCGCACTATGGATACGATGATTGACGGGGTTTCCGCCGCACATCCGACAGTGAATGGGTTTAACGGCATTTCCGTTTTCCCTTCGGTGGATGCGATTGAAGAGTTCAAATTGCTGAGCGCCGATTTTCCTGCTGAATTTGGACGGAGCCTGGGTAGTGTGTTGAATGTAGTCTTTAAGTCGGGGTCCAATCAATGGCACGGAACGGCTTACGAGTTTTTACGGAATTCGGCATTAGACGCGAACGATTTCTTCACCAACCGGCGAGGCGCACCACTGTTGAGCTTTAAGCGCTCTCAATATGGCGGAGTGCTGAACGGGCCAATCATCAAGAACAAAACCTTCTTCATGGTTTCGTTTGAGGCATTGCGCGCCCGCTCCGCAGATTCCACAATTACCTCCGTTCCTACGGCGCAGGAACGTAGCGGTGATTTTTCTGGAACCAGGAATGCCGCTGGGGGATTGATCACTATGTACGATCCGTTCAGCACACGGGCCAACCCGAGTGGCAGTGGCTTTATCCGCGATGCGTTCAGCGGTAATAAGATTCCAGCTTCCAGATTCGATCCGGTTGCTCTGAATGTGATGAAGTATTACCCGCTGCCGAATACAACGCCATCGGGGTTGACCAACAATCAAAACAATTTTGCC
>JBBRJC010000575.1:0-3350 GCA_038220135.1 Bryobacterales bacterium
GCAGCATGCGTTGTATGGGGCCTCACCGATGCCGGTTGATCTATTGCGACGCTGTGTTGAACGCTTCGGCAACATTTTTATTCAGGCATACGGCATGACTGAAACCAGCCCGGTGATGACGCTGTTGATGAAGCACGAACACGTATTTCAAAATCTGGATCAGAAGTTCACGCCGGTGAAATCAGCAGGGCGGCCGGTGATGAGTGTGGACGTGCGCATTTTTGACGACCATGATCGCGAATTGCCGCAAGGTGAGACTGGTGAAATTGTGATGCGCGGGCCTACGCGAATGAAGGGCTATTGGAAGCGGCCTGAGGCGAATGAAGAAGTGCTGCGCAATGGCTGGATGCACACCGGCGACCTGGGCGCGTTTGATGAGCATGGCTTTTTGTACATTCTGGACAGGAAGAAGGACATGATCAAGACCGGTGGAGAAAATGTGTTTTCCCCTGAAGTGGAAAATACTCTAATGTCGCATCCGGCGATTGTTGAGGCCGTGGTGTTTGGAGTGCCGCACGCGAAGTGGGGTGAAACGATAAAGGCAGCGGTGGTGTTACGCCCAGGCATCGAGGCGACAGGCGAACAGATTGTTGCTTTTTGCAGGGAACACTTGACGCATTTCAAGTGCCCTACTTCGGTGGATTTTCATACGGCGCTGCCCAAAGGCGGAACTGGGAAAATTCAAAAGAATGTGCTTCGAGCGCCATATTGGCAAGGCACGGAACGCGGGGTTAATTAGCCTCTCAAAACGGCAAGTGCGGCGAACTCGCGCAGACCCATTTCTGAAACTGCGGCAATGCGCAGATTTACCAACAGGTTTGCAGGGTGTGGTTGTGCCATCTCCACTTTCAAATAGTTGCTGGTGAGGGCTACATTGCCTTCGCCAAGCGTCACGGCGGAAACGGATTTACCCACCATGCTTTGGCGGAACGCCAGATTCTTTGACGCTGCAAGATCGCGCAGGATTTTGTTACGGCGTTTGCGCTCTGGAATTGGCACCTGATCTGCAGCCTCGGCAGCAGGAGTTCCGGGGCGTTCGGAATAAGTGAACACGTGCAGATAGGTGAACGGCAGGCTGGCGATAAAATCGTAACTCTGTTGGAATTCATCCACAGTCTCGCCGGGGAAACCAACCATAACGTCGGCTCCAATTGCCGAATCGGGCATTAGCTCACGAGCTCGCAAAACGCGATCTGCATAGTGGCGCGGACGGTACTTGCGGTGCATGCGTCGCAACACGGTATCGCTACCTGATTGCAGCGGGGCGTGCACGTGCCTGGCGATGCGGCTGGAAGTGGCCATCAACTCAAGCAGGCCGTTTGAGAAATCCATCGGCTCAACACTGGATAAGCGCAGCCGTTCGATGCTGGTTTCAGCGAGCAATTGGCGAACCAGATCGACCAGGCGCATCTTGCTGAATGGCTCTCTCCCCCAGCGGCCAAGATTGATTCCGCTCAACACCACTTCACGATATTTGGTGCTGAGTTGCCGTACCTGATCGATCACCTGTTGCGCGGGCATGCTGCGGCTGCCTCCGCGGACGTAGGGAATGATGCAAAACGAACAGCGATTGTTGCAGCCATCCTGAATCTTCAGATTTGGGCGGGCACGGTCACCGGCGGCATCTTCAACCGGGGCTGAAAGAAAATCGTGCTGGGCGAAAATATCGCCGATGTGGATGTTGCCGTGGTATTCACTGGCCGTAACAATATCGGCGATTTGTGTTTTATGCGAATTACCGACAACCCATTCCACGCCATCCATAGCGGCCAATTCGTCGGGGGCGCGTTGGGCGTAGCAACCGGTGACCAGAATTTTAGCCAGCGGATTTTCACGATGAACACGGCGGACAGTGGAGCGCACGTCGCTATCGGCAGCGGCGGTTACCGTGCAGGTGTTGAGGATCACCAGATCGGCTTCTTCCTCGGTCGCAGTTGCTTGCAGGCCTTTGCCGGCCAATAGAGATTCCAGCGCGGCACCATCGGCCTGCGTTGCGCGGCATCCAAAATTTTGTACGAAGAACTTCTGCACTCCTTCTATTGTACCGGGCGGCGGGAATCCTTCAGGATGGTTTTTGATCCGGCATAGAGAACGATGGCAAGGCCGGCTGCGAGCACCGGAATTACGAACATAGCCTGCAGCAGGCCGGTGGCTTTTGCCTGCTCAGTGAGCACGGCGGAACCGGCTTCGCGTGCGGCGCGCCAAGCCAGGGTATCGCTTAGTTTGCCGGTGAGCAACGGGCCGAACGATCCGCCAAGCGCGTACATTGCCAGGAAGTAAATTGCCATGGCCGTGGCCCGTAAATCAGGCGGAACAATGTCTTGCAGGGAAGGGTAGACCAAGCCGTAATAGCTGTTGAGAAGCGCGTAGGTAATGCCGATGAAAATTCCACTGAGCAACCACGCGCCTGGCGCTTGCATTATGAACAACAGCGACATAGGAACAACGCACATGGCCATAATTGCAGCCCAGCGCATGCGGCCGTCGCGGCGGCCGCGAATAATTTTGTCACCCAATGTGGCTGCAATACTGCCGCCGGAAATTCCTCCAACAGCGAGAGCTACGCCAGTTACAAGACCCGTTTGCGCAAGCGACAAATGGTGTACGCGGCTAAGCAGGGCGGGGACGAATGTGGAGATCGTGTACATCACGAAGTTGACCAGGCCGCCGGACAAAATGATCCACCACATAGTGGGCATGCGCAGAATCGACCAGGGCGAACTTTTTGCGGTTGCACCAAGGTGTGCTTCCGATGCCCCACGTGCCGGTTCTTTCATCCATAGCACTGCTGGCACCATCAATAGCGCCGGCGCGGCGGCTGCCATCACCGCTACTCGCCAACCATAGGCCTGTGCGATTGGGCCGCTTAAAAACAGACTGAGCGAGATGCCGATGGGTACGCCGAGCATGAAAATCGACATCGGTTTTGAACGTTGATCTGGAGGGTATTGATCGCCGATCCAACTAGCGGCGGCCGGTGCACAAACGGCTTCACCGACTGCCACGCCAAGGCGGGAAATCATCAGTTCCGAATAGGTGTTGGAGATGCCGGCGAACGCGGTCATGGCACTCCAGATGGAAACGCCCCCGGCCAGTAGGTACTTGCGATTCCACTTATCGGCAACGCGGCCCAAGGGTAATCCTACGATTGCGTAAAGCCAGGTGAACGCGCTGCCGAGCAAGCCGATTTGTGTATCGCTAAGTTGGAAATCGCGCCGCAGGGGCTCTGTCAACGACCCTACAACCTGGCGATCGTAGAAGTTGAGTATATTGATCGCAAGCAAAATCCACAGGGTTTTGCTGAATACTTTTTGTTGTTGCATTTGGCTAGTCCGGTAATTTGTCGCTGG
>JBBRJC010000576.1:0-3347 GCA_038220135.1 Bryobacterales bacterium
TGATCTTTGAAAACCACGGCCTCACCGTTACGCAAATCGGTAGCGACAATGGCCAGCCTCATCTTCAATTCTTCGAAGCGGCGGGCACGCAGGGCGCGGTCAAGAAAAATCTCCATCCTATCGCTGCTAGCCAATCCGAGAAAATTAAGAGACCACCCGGCAACGTCCTTGAATCGCATGGAACGGGCCATTCGCTCCAACTCATCAAGCGGTGTTCCACTGGCGTACGCTGCGGCAATAATGGAGCCGGCACTCACGCCCGCGATGCAGTGAATTGGAATATTATTGCGTTCCAACACGCGCAAAACGCCGATGTGAGCAACACCCCGCGCGAATCCACCACCAAGGGCAACGCCAATACGTGGCGTCAAATTCGACGGCGCAGGTGGCAGTGGACTGAGGCGGCCAAACACCTTGCCAAGTGCCAGCGCTATACCCTTTGCACGAGCGCCAATACCAATGGGGTTATTCACAATCCGGCCCTCACCATAGCGAATCGACTAAACTGAATTTCAATGCGCAAATTGTTTTTTCTGTCCTTACTATTCTCTACCGCTTTACCGATTCTGGCGCAAAAGAACCTCTCCGGATCGGCCGACACACGTCTATCAATCGAGAAGTTAAACGTAGTTGGAAATGTTCTGATGATCGCAGCCCACCCGGATGATGAGAATACCGCGTTACTGGCATGGCTTGCAAAGGGCCGCAAGTATCGCACTGGTTACTTGTCGCTCACGCGTGGTGAAGGTGGCCAAAATCTGATCGGAAGTGAACAGGGCGATCTGATGGGTGTGATCCGCACTCAGGAGCTAATGTCTGCGCGCCGGATTGACGGATCTGAGCAATTTTTCACGCGCGCCATCGACTTCGGCTTTTCTAAAGTAGCCACCGAAACGTTCACTAAATGGGACCGCGAACAAGTGCTGGCCGACGTGGTATGGGTGGTTCGCAACTTCAAGCCAGACGTGATTATCCTGCGCTTTTCCGGCACGCCTAGAGACGGGCACGGCCAACATCAGGCCTCTGCCATTTTGGGCAAGGAAGCATTTCGTGCGGCCGCTGATCCGAAGCGATTTCCAGAGCAATTGAAATATGTGCAGCCCTGGCAAGCCAAACGCATCATGACGAATCTGCCGACGTTCACCCCGGCCATGGAAAAAGCCGCGTCTGAAATGCCGAATACAATACAGGCCGATTCGGGCGAGTTTGATCCGCTGTTAGGGTATTCCTTTGGCGAGATAGCAGGCATGAGCCGCAGCCAACATCGCAGCCAGGCCATGGGTTGGGCGGAAACAAAAGGCGCGCAGAAAAACTACCTGGTAATGGTGGATGGAGAAGCGCCGGCGAAAGACCTGTTTGATGGCGTGGATACCAGTTGGAAGCGAGTTGCCGGTGCTGCCCGTGTTGACGCGTTGCTTTCGAGGGCTTTGATTGAGTTCTCTGATCGCGAACCCCAAAGATCGATCCCAGCGCTGCTGGAAGCGCGAAAACTCTTAGTTGGCATTGAGCAGAATTATCTGGTGAAACAGAAGCGGGTCGAACTGGATGAAGCCATTGCGAAGGCTGCCGGATTATGGCTTGACGCCACTGCCGACCGTGCTTATGTTGTTCCTGGCTCCACTGTAAAGGTGAAGGCCGTCGCAATCAATCGAAGCGGTATTCCCATCGAACTGAAAGTACCTGCCGGCAGAAAATTGGAAAAGAATATTGTCAACAACATTGAGTCACCAATCGCTGTTGATCTGAAGCAGGAGTATTCGGAACCCTACTGGTTGAAGAATCCCAAGCGCGGAGATCTTTACGACGTCAGCGATTACAAAGTCCTGGGCGATGCCGAAAACAAAGCTGCTATGGAGATGAAATTTATTGTCAACATCGAAGGCACTGAAATTACTTACATGCGCCCCGTGATCTTTCGCTATGTGGATCGCGTGCGCGGAGAGCTGATAAAGCCTGTGGTTTATGTCCCTCCAGTTACGATGCGCTTGTCTGAGCGAAGCCTGATCTTTCCCAGCCGTGATGCCAAAAATATTGAAGTGCAGGTGACCACGCACCAGGCTGGCAGCAAAGGCGAAGTGAAACTACAACTACCTGCTGGCTGGCGCGCAGAGCCTGCCACCAATGCTTTTGAGTTGAATGAAGTTGGCTCACAAGTGGCGTTAAAATTCCGGCTCACCCCACCGGCAGGCAATTCATTGGGACCGGTAAAGGCAATCGCAAACATCAATGGACGCGAAGTGGCACAGGCTCTTGATGCTATAGCCTACGAACATATCCCACCGCAGGCCGTCTTCCCCCCGGCAGAAGCAAAACTGGTTCGAGCCGACATCAAGATGGGGGCAAAGCGCATCGGTTACATCATGGGTGCCGGTGATGATGTTCCGCAATACTTGCGCCAACTTGGATGCGAAGTGGTGCTGCTATCCGCCCAGGATTTGGCACGCACAGACTTCCAGCAATTTGACGCAGTGCTAACCGGTGTCCGCGCCTACAATACACGAGCCGACCTGCGCGCCAATGTGCAACGCATCTTCGATTACGTGAAGGCTGGCGGAACTTACGTGGTTCAATACAACGTGATGGAAGGCGGCTTCTTCGGTGGCGATCCGAAGATTCTGGAAAACGTGGGGCCTTATCCAATGAAGATCACCAATGAGCGCGTAACCGAAGAAGATGCCCAAGTGGAATTCGCTGCATCGCATCCGCTGATGAGTTTCCCAAACACCATTTCACAGAATGATTTCAAGGGCTGGGTGCAGGAGCGAGGCTTGTACTTCGCAAATCCATTTGATGCAAAATATACGTCACTGCTTTCTTCTCACGACACTGGTGAAGCAAACCTGGCAGGCGGAACGATATACACTCGATACGGACAGGGCCACTACATCTTCACTCCGTTGTCCTGGTTCCGTCAGTTGCCGGCAGGTGTGCCAGGAGCTTATAGAATATTTGCGAATCTCTTGAGTGCTGGAAAGAATCCACAGTAGGTACGAACGTGAACGAACAAGAAAAACATGCAGAGCGGCACCGTGAAGTGGTTGACGGACCGCCACCGTTTTTGGGGACCTGGAAACGAATCCATACGGTGGTGGTAATTTATCTGTTTGCTCTAATCACACTGTTCTATTTCTTCGGGAAAAGCTACGCATGAGCATAATTGACTGGTTTGTAATGTTTGGTACGCTCGCCAGTATCATCTCCTACGGATGGTGGCGCGGGCGCATCAACAAAACCACCACCGATTATTTATTGGCGGGAAAGAGCATGCCCTGGTATGCCATGGCATTGTCCATCATGGCAACGCAGGCATCTGCCATCACCTTCATTTCAACCACCGGGCAGGCTTA
>JBBRJC010000577.1:0-3345 GCA_038220135.1 Bryobacterales bacterium
CCTTCGGTACGCCGGTGCTGCCGCTGGAAAAAATCACGGCGGCAATATCGTCCGGCTTCAATGTCGTCAGCGATGCCACCGGCATAAAGCGGGCGCGAAATGCGGCGGCCAGCTTCTGACTGCTTGTGAAAGTTTTCAGAATATCTTCAAGAAACACCATCCCGGGCAATGCTTCCAACTTCGCCTTTGCCAGGAAGACACGAGACGTCAAAATTGTTTTCAGTTCGCACTGTGCAATGCAAGAATCAAGCACCTCGGCCCCAACAGTGAAGTTCAAATTTACGGCAATCCGATTGGCATAAGCAACCCCGAAATTAGCCAGCGCCCCACCAACCGAAGAAGGCAACATCAGACCAATCCGTTGTTCACCAGCATGTTCCCGGTCAAGCCACGCACCAATCAGCAAACCGGCAATCAGAGATTCGCCAAACGTCATCTCTTTGCCCGAAGAATCAGCCAGTGCCATACGGTTCCAGTTGCGGCGAGCCACCATCGCAAATTGCAAGGGCAGAACATCAGTTTCCACTTTGCGTTCTGTCCAGGCGCGGCTTCCAAGTTCCGCTACAATTTGGCGGCATTCAGGAGCGGAAACTGGTTTTGAGATAGGAGCGCCGTAGTAAACCGTCAGCGACTTGCGAATCGGATTAGTCCAATTTTGAAAGCGATTGCCACGTGGGGATGCAAAGGGAGTTTCAAAAAAGCGGTCCAGCCAAACTGGAATGATTGATCCACCAGTGCCGTCTACAATGCGTTCAAAGCCGCGACGGAAAGGCAACAGGTTTCCAGTGCGGGTGAGCGTGCCTTCCGGGAAAATACCAACTAGTTCGCCGCCCGCCAGTTCGGCCTTAGCGGTACGCAGCGACTGAATCACATCCTTACCGGAAGTCTGTGAAACTGGAATCGCCTTGAACTTGCGGAAAAACCAGTTGCCCCATTTGGCTTCGTAGAACGGGCGCCACAACATCCAGCGGACAAAACGCGGCGTGACCGATCCGATCAGCATCGTGTCCACATAGCTGACATGGTTTGAAACAATCAGCGCTCCACCTTTCTGCGGTAGATTTTCAGCACCAACGTATCGGATCTTGAATAGTGAATGAATCAGGATGCGGAGAACAAAGCGGACAAAAACTTCAGGCATCAATTTCACAACAAGCCCGGAGGCGGCAATTGAAAATACGCCAACGGCACCGAAGATCCATTGCGGCCGCCAGCTCAACACATCGCGCAGCAGGTACAAAACGCCACTCGCCAGAATGACGCCGATCATGTTGTAGAAATTGTTGGTGGCGATGATGCGGCCCTTTTCGGTGGCCTCTGGTTTTTCCTGCAGATAGGCATTCAATGGGACGATGAACAATCCACCGGCCAGACCCACCAGACTCAGCCAGATCAGCGCCCACTCATAAGTAGACGAACCGGCCAACGCAAGAGCGAAGACACCCATGAAAAAGGATCCGAATGGCACCATGCCAAGTTCCACGTAGTCGCCAGATATTTTGCCGGCAATAACCGAGCCGACGCCGATGCCGATCGCAAGTGCCGCAGCCAGCAGACCAGCCTTGGTTTCGCTAACCATCAGCGTTTCGCGGCCGAACATAAGAAGGTCAAGCTGAAACAGACCGCCCACAAACCAGAAGAACGAAATGCCGATCACAGTAAGCCACATGGAACGGTTGGAAGCAATACGGCGGGTACCGTCAATCACTTCAGCAAAAGGATTCCATTGCATCGGTTGCAACGAGCCGCTGGCTTTTACTTTGGGTATGCCTAAGCTAAACAGAGAACCAAGCAGGGCCAGACCCAGCATCAAGCCACCCAATTTGAACGGCTCAGTTTTCCAATGTTCATGAAGTAAAGTGCCCAGGCTGGCACCAAGAACGATAGCAGCAAAGGTGGTCATTTCCAGCAGGCCGTTGGCACGGGGAATATCCGATTCGTCCAACATCTCCGGAAGAATGCCATATTTTGCGGGACTGAAAAAGTTAGCTTGCAGTGCGAGTAGAAACAGCACGATCAGCAAATATTCCATCCGTTCACTGGCGAGGGCCCAAATGCCGATAGCCATGAACAGGATCTCGAACGACTTGGTAAATATCAGGACTTTGGTTTTTGAAAAGCGGTCGGCTACCTGGCCGGACCATCCGGCAAAAAGAAGGAAAGGAAGAACGAACACAGCACCGGCCAGGGCAAGCCAACTGCCACTTTGCGCGCCAAGTTCGATCGCCTTCATTTGGACGATCATCTTAAAAACGTTGTCGTTGAACGCGCCAAGAAATTGCGTCCAAAGGAAGGATTGAAATCCCCCATTTTTGAGGAGTCGGGGGTAACTTGAAATTGCCATCGGTTTATTTTCAGTTCGGATCATGCTTCTACAAGTGCAACTACCTTGCCAAAGCGGTAACGCTATTTTCCCACGTATTTGTTACAACATCGAGAAGAGTCGATTTTTTAGGCCATGCAAAATATGTTCAACAATGTGCATAAAATGGAAGCATGTCAATCTGGACCGCATCTGAGCGAGCTTTTCTTGAAGCCGTTGGCCGCCTGGCCTACGAAAACCCGTTCCTGCCCGAGCGGATTGAGCACGAAAAAGCGGCTCTGGGGAAAGAATACGTGCCGGGCGGATTCGTTTGGAGCGCCCCTGTTGACGACCCCGACGCAATTCGGCCCAACGTCTGGCGGGTTGTCGAAAAACTGGAGCCCCTGGTTGCAAACTCGCGCGAACGGCTTTCGCACACTGATGCCATCACCCCGCGCGATGCTGCAATTTATGAAGACGCCGTTCATCATCTTTTGTACCAGCGCTACTACCCGGAATTGATCGCTAGCGGAAGGACACGGTGGAGTTTTTATAAGAAGTTTCTTTCCGACTGGGATTTCTATTTTTCAATCCCTCGAAAGAGTTTTGAAACAGAATCGCAACCGGTGCATTTATTCTCTTGTTTCTGGCAGATTCAGCGGGCGTTCCATCACATCTTTGATGGGATCATTGGGAACTCGTTGCCGGCGGCGAAACTTCGAGCCAGCGTTTGGCAATCGATCTTTACTCATAATCAGCGGCGCTATCGCCGGTCGCTGTATGAACGGATGGCAGAATTTCCGACGCTGATAACGGGCCCGTCGGGAAGCGGTAAAGAGATAGTGGCTCGTGCCATTGCCGGGTCGCGCTACATCCCATTTCATGCGGGCCGCTTGAGTTTTGATGAACCGAAAGATGAGTCGTTTCAGGCGATCAACATGGCGGCATTGTCGCCGGCGCTGATTGAATCGGAATTGTTTGGGCATAGGCGTGGATCGTTCACCGGGGCGACGGGAGATCGTAAAGGCTATTTGGAATCTTGC
>JBBRJC010000578.1:0-3343 GCA_038220135.1 Bryobacterales bacterium
CGCTGGATCGGCATCCATTCGCGGGTGCCAGAGCAATGAAATCGTAAACTGCGCAACGGGCAACGGGAGCGAAAAGCTGTACATCGTAGCACGAAGATTTCCGGTATGCCGTTCGGGAACACTGGCGATCATGTCCGAGGCCCGCGCCAGAGCCAGTGCAGCCGAAAAGCTACTCACGATTGTGGCAATCTTCCGTTCCAGTCCAACCGCCATCAGAGCTTCATCAATTGGTCCGGTATCAAGACCCCGGCGCGAGATTAAAATGTGCCTGCCACCAACGTACCGGGAAGTGGTCATCCTGCCCTTGCTCAGTGCGTGCCCCATGCGGACCACCCCAACGAAACGATCGCGGAATAACGCCTGCGCACGAACCTCCGGACCGGTCGTAATCTCCACAACCCCAGTCTCCAGATCGACGGTCCCGTCGCGCAACGGTGTGCTCTCTTTATTCGGTTTTTGAACAAAGCAAAGCCGCACTCCAGGAGCCTCCTCACTGGCCCTGGCAATCAGTTCTGGCCCGAAATTTTCAACGAAGCCTTCTCGAGTACGAAGCGTGAACGTCCTGACAAGCTGCTTCAAGTTAAGCATCTCAGCCGGCCGCAGAACAGCCTCGGCATCTTGAACAAGCTGACTAACGCGCTCCCGAAGTTCGATTGCTCGAGGTGTGGGAACCAGGCCCCGACCGGCTCTCACCAGCAGTGGATCGCCAGTGGTCTCTCGCAATCGCGCAAGCGCACGGCTCATCGCCGACGGGCTAAGCCGCAATCGCGCAGCGGCGCGCGCAACGCTGCCTTCGGCGAGCACCGCGTCAAGTGTGACCAGCAAATTGAGATCAGGGATCGGCATGCATCGACTCTATCGCAGTTGATCATGATATGGCGTCACACGCACGAATACAATGCACATGCTGCGTCTTCCGCTATATGCAAAAACCCTTTAAGATTGCTTATGGACATAAACTTTTGGCATGGCAAGTGGCAACAAAATGATATTGCTTTTCACGAAAGCGAAGCCAATCCACTACTGGTGAAATACTTCGAGGAGCTCTCGTTAGCGAAGGGCAGCCGCGTATTTGTCCCGTTGTGCGGCAAAACTCTTGATATTCATTGGCTACTTTCCAACGGCTACCGCGTCGCTGGAGCAGAGTTGAGCAAGATAGCCGTTGAACAATTATTTGCCGGCCTCGGAGTGACGCCTGAGATAGTAAAGGATGGCGAGCTGGAACAGTACCGAGCAAACAATATCGACATATTCGCCGGTAATATATTTTCTCTAACCAGCAAGATACTTGGTCCAATCGATGCGATTTATGATAGGGCAGCTTTTGTGGCCCTAAATGAAGAAACGCGCAGTCAATACGCGGCTCATTTGACGGAAATAACCAACAAAGCCCCGCAGTTGCTAATTTGCCTTGAGTACGATCAAAGCCTTATGGAAGGTCCTCCGTTTTCCATCAGCCACGAGGAAGTAAATCAGAAATATGGACACCTTTATGAATTAACGTTCCTTGCAAGTGCAGATTTAGCTGGTGGATTGAAAGGCAGAGTTCCTACAACAGAAAATGTTTGGCTGCTCAAATGACGGGTGACAAACCTGCGACTGTATTAATTCCTGAGAGCGTCTTGAACACGCTTCCGCAGTGCAGGTAGCAACTGGCTTTCAAACCAAGGCCGTTGCTTTGTCCACATACCATTTCGCGGGGAGGGATGGGGGAGCACGATCCGTTCTGGCAGTAAAGATTTAAAATCCTCTGCGGCCTCCGATAAATTGCGGTATTTATCGGAAAGAGACGCGCCGAAAGCAAACGCACCAATATAAATAGTTAATTGTTTTTGCTTGAGCAATGTGAAAATGCGCGGATGCCACAATGGCGCGCATTCAATTCGTGGAGGCAAATCGCCGCTGGCGCCAGTGCCGGGATAACAGAATCCTGTAGGTACAATGGCAAAAAGTCGAGGGTCGTAAAACTGTTCGCCGGTTACTCCGAGCCATTGGCGTAAGCGGTCGCCGCTACGATCCTGCCAGGGAATTCCGGCTTCATGCGTTGCCTTTCCTGGTGCCTGGCCAATCAGCAATATCCTTGAATCTGGATGGGCGGCAAGCAACGGCTTCGGGCCAAGGGGAAGGGAAGCGGTGCAAACCGTGCAGGCTCGTACCTCATCGAGAATCGCAAGCAGTGGATGGTTGAGCTTCATGACTTTAGCGGAGAAACGTGGATGCCATTTTGAAACAAAACCCTCAAGGCCTGATCGGCTATTTCTCTGTTCCCTTAAGTGATGCAGGGTGCGACATTCCATGCCCTTACCAAAAGCGAAAACAGATGCATGCTGGCCGAAGCTTGAATGAACCCCCCTGTTCCAAATTAAATGCATTTCCAATCCAACGTTGCAAGCGGGTTGCCAGCGTACGGAGTTCGCCGAATTCTACCTGGCCGAGTGCACCGGTAACCGCGTCGTCCCGGTGATGCATATTAACCGAATAGTCACTGCACGATCTGCGAACTTTAATGCCCGCAACAGGAGTCTGGGATTCATCCACCACACTAACATTCCAGCTTGGACACAGCAGTTCCGATTGCGGGTACATCTGGTACGCTCCCACAATCACGAACAAGGCAATCTTCTATTTCCTATCAATCTTTAAAATCATCGCTACACCAGACGCTCACTTCCGCCTGATCGAATACAGCTTACTCTCGGTCCGCAGCAACAACCGGTCACCCACAATTGCCGGGCTTGCCTGCGCCATCTCGTCCAACAGATTCACCTGCAGCATTTCAAACTTCTCTCCAGCCTTCACCACGAAAGTTTTCCCCTCTTCACTGAGGCAGAAAATTTTCCCGTTATAAGCCCAAGGCGACGACGTGAAATTCCCTGCATCGGCATCCAGCCGCGACCGGTAAGTAACCTTGCCCGTCTTGGCATCCATACGGCTCAAAATCCCGGTTTCGTTCAGCACATAAATCGCGCCGTCATAGGCAACGGGTGTGGGCAAATAGGTGCCACCCTTGGCCGTGGCCCAAGCCACAAACGCGTTCGATTGCTCGCCTTTGGCCAGAGAAATATCCCCCGTAGCGGCGGGCTTCACGGCAAAAATAGAACTGCCGCGACCACCATCCAAATACAGCATTCCATCATAGGCAAACGTACTCGGAACCGGCGCTGGCGCCATCCCTGAAAGACGCCACAATTCCTTACCTTCCAGATCGTAACTGATCGCTAAATTTGGCCCAACCGTTACAATTTCCGTTCGCAATGCATTCGTCCAGACGAAGGGGGTGCTCCAGCCCGATCGCATAGACATCGACGGATCTGCAGCGTTCATATCGCCGATATCCCGATTG
>JBBRJC010000579.1:0-3341 GCA_038220135.1 Bryobacterales bacterium
TTACCTTGATCTCTTTGGCGACCTTCACGTTTTCAGCTGGATCCACCAAGGTGTGCATGGAACCTTTTTCGTCGTCCTTGCTCCAACCGGTGGCAAAGTGTCTCATGCCGTATAGAATTGGCCGATAGCCGGTGCAGCGGCAAATGTTGCCGTCGAAGATATTTTCAATCTCCTTCTGGCCAACCGTTTCGCCTTGCTTTGCGGCTAGAAACGAATGCATGTTCATCACAAAACCCGGAGTGCAAAAGCCGCATTGCGTTCCGTTATCTTTGGCCAGGCGATATTGTATCGGGCTAAATTCGGTTCTGCTACTGCCGATGCCTTCGGTCGTAGTAATTTCCATGCCATCGAGCGAGCAGATGGGACGTAAACAGGAATTGACGGAAAGATAGTCAACCTTTTTGGCCGGCCCATTCCAGCGCGATAACATGACGGTACAGGCACCGCAACCGCCCTGGGCGCAACTCTTTTTCGTGCCTGTAAGACCCACCTCAGCAGACCGCAGCCAATCCACCAGTAGAGTGGTGGGATCAGGATTTTCAATCACGTGTTCTTCGCCGTTCAGATAAAAACGAAGGTCGTTTGAATAGCCGGGCTCCACGCTCGCGGCAGGGTTTGGATTGACTACGGTTGCCATTGGTGTTTCCTTTTTCCTAACTATTGCTTGGTGGCCGGTGGAACTGGTTTGCGTCCAGGATTCGGGCACGCAGTTGGTTCCGTCGGATTCTTGTAGATTGCGTACTGCGCGAAAGCCACTTGCAGTTGCAGAGAAGAATCGAGCGGAATTGCTTTGTCATACTGGCCACCGGGGAACGGCTGCGGATACTTGTAATCAGAGAAATAATGCTGATTGTCCGGCGTGTCCTTGATGCACATATCCGCGAAGTTGAACACTGGCGGAACATTGGTTCCCTGTTTTTGCAACACGCCAGGAGCGGCTGAGAATGAGCCCATATGGCAGGAAACGCAGCTGGAATTTGCCTGATCAACAACACCAGCAAGGCGCTTCTGGCAACCATAATGTTCGGGCAGTTTCACTCCGGCGATGATGGTTTCCTTCAGAGGAACGTTGTTTGGTAATGCTGAGACAGCTTGTTGATCGTTGCCCCATTGCACGCCCAGCGGCAGCAGACGGTCCTTTACTGTTTTGCCCTTGTTGCGGCCATCGTAGGAAAGGGTGCTATATACCCAACGGGTTGGCGAGCGCTCGTCGATCACCGCCAGATCCATTTGAACAATGTGAACATTGCGCACTTCGCGTTCACATTCCGAATACTTGGTTGGGCTCAATTGTTTGTGGGCATCGCACTGCCAGGTGGTGGAATTCTTCAAGTACGGCACACTCTTTTCATCAGCGGTTGTGTTGAGAATCTTCACAACAACCGTTCCGGCGCCAAACGGCATTCCGTTGGCAAACATGCGGCCAGAGGCGTCGGTAGTAGTTGCTGGCTCGCCGGATTTCGGCCAACCCTGGCCGACGGAATAGGCACCGCAAGGATTGTAGAAACCGACAGACCAAGTTTCAAACAGGGGGTCAACACCATTGGCCGCCTTCAACATCATCGGCAATTTGTGGAGGGCTGTGTTGCGGCCGGGCCCGTGGAATGTGCCAGAACTGGTGCTTAATTCGTTGGTGAGTCCGTGAACGAATTCGCGCCCACCGTGTCCGTCGTAAGCCATCCACGGAACGTGATACCAGCGCGTGGAACCATTAACCGCAGATTGCCAGCCGGTTTCATTAGGCAAGTCTGGATTCTGTCCCGCGAAAACGTACTCAACAATATCGGAAACATAGGCCTGCCATTCGGCATTCCATTTTGGGTTGGGGTCGGTAAAGGAAACTTTGCGGTTCATCCACGGGGCTTCGCAAGTTGGCCTTTCGGTGGGATAGTCGTGGCTCAGTTTGAACTTTGGGCCGGTCCAGCCTGGAGGGGCCTCTATGGCGGCATCGCGAAAAGCGAGTTGAGCGGCTGTCATGTCCCCAGCGGCTGGGGCCTCAGCTTTTTTGGTCTCACCGCAACCTGTGCTGATGACCAATAGAGTGGCGGCAGCGGCCAGAGCGATTACAGTTTTCTTTTTCATAAAGTTCGTCCTTTGTGTGACCTAATTCTTACGAGATTTCTTTTCGCATCGTGAAAAAACGAAGGCGTTCGGAAGGGTAGGTTTTCGAGCGGAAAAGATGCCCGGACAACTGCCAGCACAGGGGCGCAATGGTTGCGGTGAATGCCAGGGAACATGGGGGGAAGTTCCTCAATCCTTATTAAACTAGCCCATCAATCCATTAAATGATGACAAATGGGAATGAATGGATTGTATGCGTAAGCTGAGGAAGAGTCAAGGGCATTGAGTGTGATATGCTCGCGACAACCACTATGAAATTTGCTGCACTGATTTTGCTGAGCGTGCCGGGCTGGGCGGGGGTGACGTTTACCAAAGACGTGGCACCGATCTTCTTCAAGAATTGTGTGCAATGCCACCGGCCCAATGATATTGCGCCGATGTCGCTTTTGGACTATACATCGGCGAGGCCGTGGGCGAAAGCGATCCGGCAATCAGTGGCTTCGGCCAAGATGCCGCCGTGGTTTGCTGATCCGAAATATGGGCATTTTTCCAATGATCCGAGGCTGGCCGCTAGTGAAGTTGCGGTGATCAAGGCGTGGGTGGATGCCGGGGCACCGGAAGGGAATCCGCAGGATTTGCCGCAAGCGCCGAAGTTTGTGGAAGGCTGGCAGTTGGGAAAGCCTGATTTGATTGTGGACATTGGCGAGGATCATAAAATTACGCCGGGTGAAGATGTGTACGAACATTTCACGGTGGACACGAATTTCAAAGAAGGCATTTGGATACGGGCAGCGGAGATCAAGCCAGGCAACCGGCAGGTGGTGCATCATGTCCACGTATTAGAGATTGTAGAAGATTTGAAAGCGATGGAAGTGGCATCAACAACCAATAGCCCAGCGCTGGCTAAGTTTCTGGTGAGGGAAGGAAAGCTAACGCGGATTCGGGCCGACGCGCCGGTTGTAAATGATGCCTGTGCAACGGGTTTGCCCGATTTGCCGTTCCTGCATGGTTCCCAGGAAGGCGCATTGGCTTCGTTTTTACCTGGACGCGCACCGGATGTTTTCGAGCCTGGAACGGCGAAATGGGTGCCTGCAGGAGCGAAGTTGGAGTTTGTGATTCACTATGCGCGCACACCGGCGAAGGATCAGACGGACCGGACAAGTGTGGGGTTTTACCTGGCACCCGGGCCGCCGAAGAGAGTTTTGCGAAGGATGGATTTGCGGAATTTCTTCATGCAGATTCCTGCCGAAGCGGCCAACCATGAAGTGAAGCGATGCTAT
>JBBRJC010000580.1:0-3340 GCA_038220135.1 Bryobacterales bacterium
CACCAAGCAATTTGGCGAATTGCTCCTGCGTGAGGCCCGTTTTCAATCGTGCCCGTACAATTGGCGAAGCTGGTTCGGCGCATTCTCGCTTACCGCCCCCAGCCTTGAGCTCCTTCACTCCTTCCAACACTTCCTGCCAGATGTTACGCCCGGATTCGAACTGGGTGAGTGCGCGCCCTGTAAGTTTTTTAGCCATTTCCGAAAGCCTCCTTCAGCCGCTTGAGTATGTTTGCCGGTGCGTTTTCCCGCTTAGCCTTCGCATAAAGAGTCAGTACCAAAACTCGTTCGGGTTATAACGAACGTAGTAGATGACGCGCAGGCCGCCACGCTTGCCACTTCCTTCCCGTCGCCATCGAAGTTTCCGTACACCACCCGAACCTGAAACGACTGCCCTGCTGCCGGATTCTCCATCATGAAAAGTTGCAGTTCGCCGAATTCATCATCCAGATAGACTGCTCGCAGACGCTCAAACACCGAAGACTCTACAAACTCAAACACTCTACGCCATTGGCGTATGCATGTCAAACAGTTTGCCAATGGTATCGGGAAGAAACCAATCTCTTGCTAAAACATTCGCGCTAACTAACGTAAAAGCCGAATTCAGTCCGTACGCTACAATAAATATGCTTCTACAACTCGCCCCAACTCTGGCCCCACATACTATGCAAATCTTCTCAGCCCGCTTCGCCCTCGCCCTATTCACCCTGGCGTTTATAGTCGTCACATTCTACTTTCCGCTTTATGGCCTGGGCACCGTCCTCGACCAATCCAAGAGCTTCGCGGAACGATGGGAAGGCAGCATGATGGTGCTTCCCTCAATCGCCATGCTACTCTTTTTGGCCGGCATGTTCCCAACACTTCGTGGACCAGTTTTACTGTGGTTGGGAATCGTCGCCACAGCACTGCTCGCCCTCCCGGCAATCCAATTCGCCCGCTCAGGATTCCCCGCTGCCTTCGGCTGCATAGCTGCACTCATTTACAGCGCAGCATGGTGGCGCCTCGCCCAATCACGCCTCACGATTCCCTAAGTTAATTCGACCGCTAAGAAGAAACGGCAAAGTTCATCGCAAAACACCACCCCGGCAAAACCCAGTCACACCACCTTCAACTTTTTTTCAACCCCACCTAACTCACTCACTCCATAACCCTTCCCCCTCAGCCCCACTCCCCGATCACCCCAAAAATTAGGAAACACCGTCCCAATAATGGTTTGAGGAAGCAAATCGTGAAAAGCTCAACGCCCAAATCAACGCCGCCATCACAGCTCGAACGCATGTTCCAGGCCGCCGCCCGCGCCCCGCTATCGCTTTCCCAATGCCTCCAGCCGCACGCCCTGCTCCCCACCGGCAACTCCGTGCCACTGTCTTCAGAAGCCTATTACACATGGGTCTCCTCCGCACTCGCCGCTTCCGGTATCCAACCCTCCGCCTCCCAACTCGGCCATCTCATCCGCCAACTCAACAGCCAGGCAATGCTTTGCCAGCGAGAGGAAATCATCAACCTCCGCATCGCCCACCCGGCACCCAATACTTACCTCCTAGACCTCGCAAACCCCTCATGCGAAGTAGTTCAAATTTCCGCCGACGGCTGGAAAGTCACCGTTGATTTCGATAGCCGCTTCTATCGCCCGGAAAGCATCGAATTCTTTCAAAGCCCAGTCAAAGTGAAGTCCAAACTCCATCAGGCTCTAGAAGAAATCTTCCAACTGGACGAAGCGAAATCCAAACTCCTCAGCACGTGGTTGATAGATGGCCTGCTCCCCAACCAAGTCCCGCCAACCCTGATCATCACCGGCAAATGCCGTCACGCCGCAGCCTCCAAAATCCGCAACTTTATAGACCCAATGATGAGCCCGCTCCACCCATTACCGGTCAGCAAAAAAGCGATGGGGCGTCTGGCCGTTACCAATCGCGTAATGGCATTCGGCATTTACAAAACTTTGTCCGCAAACACAATCGAACAACTGAACGAACTCCGCACAGGCATGTTGGTTGAGTTGAAAAGAGTAAGCAGCAACAACGATCCAATCACACAGCTGATTCGCAGGCCGGTAATCCTTGCAGCCGAACAGGCTCCAACCATCCACGAAGGCCAACTGGAAATTGAAATCAACAACATCGCATTAGTGGCAAAAAGCGATATCCTGGCAGCGATCTTAGACGAAGCAGTGGCCCAAATCCGCAAACAGAACGAGCCCGAACAAAGGCAAGTTTATCTGGAGCGAGCCGCCTCCAGCGTCCCCGATTACGACCCCGTCGAACAAGACGAACCCCAAGGCCCAGGGCCATAAAGATCACGGGAGGCGCCCCCAGCCCCACGGCGCAAGCAACGAAGCCGAGTCGCGTAAGCTCTTTGACATTTAAATATTGAAAACGCCGCTCGCACGGCCTGCGTCCACTGCCGATGCTCTTTGTTCCGGTAAACACGAGCGCGCAAGCTAAGTAGTCTTACGCTTGCGCAGCTCGTCCACAGTCACCGCTAAAATAATCACCGCACCAATAATCGCCTGCTGCACATACGGCGAAATTCCCAGCAAATCAGACCCATTTGCCAGCAGCCCCATAATAAAGGCGCCAACCAAAGTTCCCAGCACAGTCCCTTCGCCACCACGCAAGCTGCCACCGCCAATCACCACTGCTGCAATCGCCTGCAGTTCGTAGCCTTGTCCGGCCGTCGGTTGCCCGGTCATCAACCGCGACGCCTCAATCATGCCAGCAAGGCCAGTCAGTCCGCCGCAAATTGCATAGACAGCCACTGTGTGAAATCCAACCGGAATGCCCGCATAAAAAGCAGCATCCGGATTGCTGCCAATCGCAAACGCATATCGCCCAAGCCGCGTATGCTCCAACACCACATGCACTGCAACCGCACACACAATCAGCAGCCAAAGTACAAACGGCACTCCAAGCAATGTGCCTTCACCAAGAAACGAAAAAGCCGGTGGAATTTCATGCACCGGAAGGCCGTTGGAAATCAGCAAGGTCAACCCACGAATAATTCCCATCGTGCCCAACGTCACAATGAACGGGTTGATCTTCAACTTCGTCGTCAGCAGGCCGTTGATGAAACCGCAAACACAACCCATGGCAATGCCAACCAGAATGGCAACAGGAATCGGCTGCCCCGCCTTCATCGCCATCGTGCCAAACAGTCCACCCATCGCCAGAATCGCGCCAACTGAAAGGTCTATGCCACCAGAAATAATCACCAGCGTCATGCCCAGCGCCATGATGTTGATCACCGCCGTCTGCCTCACCACGCTCGACAAATTAGTGGATGTCAAAAAGTGCGGAGACAAAATACACAACAGGATAAACAAAACTGTCAAAGTTAAAAATGG
>JBBRJC010000581.1:0-3338 GCA_038220135.1 Bryobacterales bacterium
GCCGAACCACAAGATGAACGGGCGCTATTCCCAAGCCCATCACCGCGCCTGGAAGGGCGATCATCAAGCACAGTTCGCCTGGCTCGATATCGATCCTAACGCCCAGCCGCAACCTGTTGAACATTACAACGGCGTGATCTCAGATACCTTCATCCTCGGCCCCACAATCAGCAACGAATTCCGTGGCGGCTTCAACCGTCGCGAAGTTCACAACGGGTCACTGTTTGAAGGACAAAATTACTCGCAGAAGTTCGGTATTCCGAATGCTGGCGGCGGTAGCTTCCCGCACTTCAATATTGGTTATGGCCTCGCTGGCCTAAACGTCTATCAGAGTATCGGTGAAGATCTAACCTTCTCCGACAACATCACTAAAGTGGCAGGCAAGCATACATTCAAAGGTGGCTATGAATTGATCCGCACCCGCTACAACGGCACAGCCGGCGCACTTCCCGGCGGCATCTACAACTTTGGAGGAACTGATCTTCCGTTCACACCCAACACAGGCAGCAACTTTGCATCTTTTCTTTTGGGTACGGTAAACAGTGCAACCTACACGCAGGAATTCGCCAGTTGGCTGCCCCGTTGGTGGTCGCATCAAATGTACTTCCAGGACGATTGGAAGCCCGTAAGAAAGCTTACTTTGAACCTGGGCGTTCGTTGGTCATACGAAACGCCATTCAGCACAAAGTACGGACAGCAATCACAATTCGACCCAACAGCCAAAGATCCAATCACAGGATTGACTGGTGCAATCGTTCACCCGAAGGGACCATTGGCAAAGCGCGATCTGAACAACTTCGCACCGCGCCTGGGCCTTGCTTACAACTTCCACCCCAAAATGGTATTTCGAGCGTCGTTCGGCATGATCCATCAGGACATCTTCGCAACCTCGAATAACATCAACTACAACGAATATCTGGCAACGGCAACATTCCAGTCACCAGTCGGCGATCCGCGTCCTGTGTTCCGTCTCTCGCAAGGTCCGCCAACTATTCAATTCAACCGTCAGGCAGATGGTTCGGTCCCCTTTGTCGGAACCAATTATTCGTCTCGCGCCGCAACATGGTTTGATCCAAACTTGCGCATGCCTTACGTTATGAGCTGGTCTGGCGGACTGCAATACAGCTTCCGTCAAAACTGGGTCATGGAAGGGTTGTATCAAGGCCAGGCCGGCGTCGGGTTGATTAACACCTGGGACACCAACCGTATCCGCTTGGATATTTCCAAGGATCCAGCAGTTCTCAACACCATCTTCAGTGCATCGCAAAACTACAAGCCCTACACGCAATTTGGGTCAGTGAACCTGATCTCGAATTTTGGGCACAATACCTATCACGCAGGAACAGTTCGCGTTGAAAAGCGCTACTCGGCTGGCGTGATTTTGAACAGCTTCTACACCTTCCAAAAGACCATGACCGATAACGAAGGCGAAGGTGGTGTTGGCGGCGTTGACTACTACAACCGGCGCCTGGAAAAAGGCATTGCCACTTATAATCTGAAGCATCGTTTTGTCACGATTATGAGTATTGAAATGCCCTTCGGCAAAGGCCGCAAATACATGAACAGCAATCGTTGGGCTAATCTGGCCATTGGTGGATGGGAACTTACCGGCACCCAAACCATGCAGGCAGGCGTACCGTTTACTGTTGGTTTTGCCAATAGCCCCAACCGCTATTTGCCTACGGGTGCGCAACGGCCAAATATCCTCACAACAACGCAGGAAGCACAAGTTCAGGATTGGGAATTCGGTGCAGTTCGTTTCCCAACCTCTGCACAAAATCCTTATTTGAACCGAGGCTCCTTTGCTTACCCGGCAGCATTCACTGTGGGCACTCTTGGCCGCACCACCTTCATTGGACCAGGAATCAATTGGACTCAATTGTCCTTAGCCAAGTGGTGGAATGTGAATGAACGCTTACGCCTCCAGCTTCGTTTGGATGCGAATAACTTCCCGATCAAACAGCCACAATTCAACAATCCAATCGCTTCGTTTGACGCCAACAACCCGGCAGCATTCGGGAAAATTAGCGGCACTCGCGGTGCCTTCTCTGACATCGGAACAGCGAATTCAAACCTCCAGATTGTTATGAAAGTGCAGTTCTAGAAAGAGCAGTTTAAGCTACGGGCGAGTTGCTGGAAAATGAGCTCGCCCGCAGCTACTTGAACTGCGTGGCCGCCAACGCGAACGTGAGTAATTTGTTCCCCAAACCCTTCTAAAAAGTTCCCCCTGCCGACTCATTGCCCTTCCCTGCTCAATCATTATCCGCTCTCCCAATCGCAGCGGAACCGGCGGCCCGAGCTTGTTGCCGCATCTTCCAGCGAGCGCGTCAATTTGCGGGCATGAACCCGGGCTTCCGGTAATTCACATTCCTGAGTTAACAGGTAAAACCCCGTTGCTTGTCGCCAACCTGCAAAATATTTAGTCGCCTGTTTCCAATCGATCTGCACCCGCCCTATAGCAGCTAACGATTTCAACATCACCATCAGATTCGGTCGCCTCGTAGAAACATTTTGGATAGGCAACGTATCAATAAAATCCTCTGCATTAAGCACAATAAGGGCGATCGACGTCACCGCATGCCGCTCCCGGAAAACCGGTTCAGCTTGAATCATGTTGCCGAACCACAGCCCATTGGACGATCTATCAAGATCAAGTCCACCCGGCCAGAGAATTGCGGCTCATAGAAACCACTTTCTTTCCCGATGAGCACCGCGGGCGTGCCGTTCGCGTCCGGCTTTTTACGCCATATCAGAAATTGACTTTTTCTGGACATCCGGTGTTTGGTACGGCTGCCGTTGGCGGAAGATCCCGTGTCTCGTTAAGCTGTGTGGTTAGGGCAAGTCTGTATGAATTGCCGGGCCTGGTGGCGCAGGATGCATGCGCATACGAAGCAGGTTCGCGTCGGCCTTTTCAAAACGGAGTTGTTCAGAAATCAACTGCCCTGCCGTCAGGCTGCGTTTTGCGATGCCGTCTTTGCCGTGCCCACTTGTGTTGCCAAGAATGTGAAAGAACTCGTGCGAAAGAACGCGCCCGATAGCGCGGCCAAGCAGAAAGTTACCGCGTTTGAAATCATCGCCACCCATCACCGTACGAATGGAGGTTCGAAGACGGTCACACAAAACAGAACTAAAAGGGAGAATTTCACCTTCGCTGGAATGGGTAAAGGCCAAAGCACTGGGTCCGCGTTCATCGAACAAAATTGGAGAAATATCCATTTCGCATCGCCCCTTAAGTTGCACAACAATGAGCTCCTCAAAGGATGAATCTGGATCCAGCTCTTCTCTCAATTTGAAATCCACCGCTATACCAGTCTGTTTCATCGCAGTGCGTACTTCAG
>JBBRJC010000582.1:0-3336 GCA_038220135.1 Bryobacterales bacterium
TTTCCATTGGGGAATGTCCCACTCACATCCAGATCAAATTTGCCATCTTTGGCGCGCCATTTTCCCAGCGCGTCATAATTTTCAAGACCGAATCCAAGCACGTCCATGCGGTTATGGCAGGAAGCGCAAATAGCGTTAGTACGATGCTTTTCCATCTGCTGCCGCAAAGAACCGGACGTGGCCGTAGCTTCCTCATCGAGCGGTGGAACATCGGGCGGAGGCGGCGGGGGTGGCGTACCCAGAATGTTTTGCAAAATGTACTTGCCACGAATCACCGGCGAGGTACGCGTAGGATAGCTGGAAACGGTTAACACCGATGCATGACTCAAAATGCCGCCGCGCTCAACACCCTGCAATTCAACCTTGCGGAACTCCGGTCCTTTGATCCCTTCAATTCCGTAATGCTTCGCCAGCCGATCATTCAAGAATGTATATTTAGCATCAATGAATTCAGACAGAGGACGATTTTCGCGCAGCAAATATTCAAAGAAAATTCGCGTTTCGGCCTTCATTGCATCGCGTAGATCAGGTCCCCATTCCGGGAATTTCTTCGGATCAGGCTTGATGCTGTCCAGGTTACGAACTTCCAACCATTGCCCTGCAAAATTGGCGGCCAGTGCAGACGACCGGCTATCAGCCAGCAGCCGTTTCACTTGCGCTTCCATTACCGCAGGCTGGCTCAATTTGCCCGCTTCAGCAAGCTTTTGCAGCTCTTCGTCAGGTGTGGAACTCCACAGGAAATAGCTCAGGCGTGAAGCCAGTTCAATATCGGTGAGCTTATGGATTAACGCCGGATTGCGGGCATCCACGTCTTTTTCAATACGGAAAAGGAAATGAGGAGAAACCAGGATTGCCTGCAATGCCACCTGCAAACCCTGCTCCACATTCATACCTTCGTTCTTCGCCATCACAACAAACTTCATCAGCGAAGCAATGTCGGTACGCGTCACCGGCCGGCGGTACGCACGATGGGCAAGATTGGATAAAATACGTTCCACACAAGCATCGCCCGTTTTCGGATCGCAGATCAGAATGCGCTTGCGGCTGGGCTTTTCCCCTTCCACGGCATAAGGACCCAGGAACGAGATCATATTGATGTACTTGTTCTTCTTGTCGCTGAATGCATCTTTCTCAGTAAGATCTTTTACGAAGTCATCGTCAATGAAACCGGCGCGAAAAGTGTGGTCGCCTTCGGGAAGAATAATCCGGAACTGCTCTTCAGAATAGGGGTTAAAGTAAACCAGTCCCGAGGGCTTAGTCTCAACACTGATCGTCCTCAGCAGCTTGCCATCCATCCAGAAGCCCATCTTCACCGGCTTGGCGTCGGCTGCGCGCTCACCAGGAAAACCAAAGCGCACCAGATACTCACCGTCGAAATCCACGCGGTGGGTTGCTTCCACATTGCTGCGATCCAATCTGCGAATGTTGCTATTCTTTCGCGAGTACTCTGCTTCAAGCGGCTTTGGCAACGGTTCGGCACCCAGGGCCCGAGCAGCAATTCGCTCAGCAGCACTGATGTACCTCTCCATCAGGATTGGTGAAATGGTAAGAACGTCGCCGATGTTGTCAAACCCATAACCGGAATCATCGGTGGGGAAATCACGCTCAGCCTGAAAGTCTACGCTCAGCAAATCACGAATGGTATTGGAATATTCGTTGCGGTTTAAACGCCGGGCCGTAACACGCCCTGGATCAGCTTTCACATTCTTATCAGCGCGTGCATATTCGGTTTGGAAGAACTGCAACAGGCTGGCAACTTTTTCGCTAGACGGGCGCGGAATACCTTTTGGCGGCATTTCGCCGGATCGAACTTTTTGCAGAATCCTTTCCCAACCATCACGCTGTTCATGAATTGAAGAAGCTACAGAAAACGGTTGCAGATTCAAACCGCCAGAAGCCGTACGATCGTTATGGCAGCCAGCGCAGGATTGCGTCAAAACAGGAGTCACAATTTGGTCAAATCCCACTGCCGCCGGCTTAGGTGCCGTAGGAGTGGACGGTGGTGCAGGGGCCTGGGCTGCCCAGCCTGCAACCAGCAGGAAAGTGCCAACCGCGATCATCACAACTTGTGGAGTTCGAATGCGCATACTTATCCTTAATATTGTAGGCTGATTTTGCAGGGGATAAGTTACATGTTAAATTTCATTTCTGCGGGTGAAAGCACACGTTGACCCCTCAATTTACCTTGACCTCACTCCCGTAGTAATGACACACTCATACCGATTCCCAAATTTTCGAGGAGGGCCACGCATGCACCTATTGATCAGTTTCACGTTAGCAGCAGCACTTGCAACAGCAGCCAGCGTCCCGTCCGTTCCCACGGTCGGTAAAGCAGATATGAAATCCGTCGGCCAGTTGGCTTTCGGCCCCCATGGCGTTCTTTTTGCGGGTGACCCAATGGGCGCTGCAATTTTCGCTATCGATACAGGTGACGCTAAGGCAGCCCCGGGCAAAGCCATCGACATCAAGGCAGCCAACGAAAAGATCGCTTCACTGCTTGGCACTGCGCCGGATCAGATCCTGATCAACGACGTGATCGTGAATCCGCTTTCCCACAATGTTTACTTCTCCGTCACACGCGGCAAGGGCAACGACGCTGTTCCTGTTCTGCTTCGCGTTGACGCCGCCGGTAAGTTTTCCGAAATCTCATTAGACAACGTGAAGCATTCCAAAGTAATGCTGCCCAATGCACCGGCACCTGGCGGCACGGGCCGCAATAACCGCCGCATGGAAGCGATCACGGATCTGGCCTACATCGACGGTAAAGTTTTCGTCGCCGGTCTTTCCAACGAAGAATTCTCCTCCACCCTGCGTTCCATTCCCTACCCTTTCGCCGAAGCCGATAAAGGCACCAGCGTGGAAATGTTCCATGGCGCCCATGGCCGCTTTGAAACCAACTCCCCTGTGCGTACCTTCGTCGCTTACAACATCGGCAACAAACCGCACCTGCTTGCTGCCTACACTTGCACGCCGCTTGTGAAGTTCCCAATTGCAGATTTGAAGGCTGGCCAAAAAGTTATGGGTACAACCATTGCTGAGCTTGGCAACGGTAATCGTCCGCTGGACATGATCGTTTATAAGAAAGGTAACGAAGAATTTGTCCTGATGAACAATTCCAGCCGCGGCATGATGAAGTTGCCTACCAAGAACATGGAAGGCTATCAATCCATCACCAAACAAACCGACATCACCGGCGTGCCTTATGAAACCCTGGCACAGTTCAAGGGTGTGGAACAATTGGATCTTTATGATGAAAACAAGGCCATCATGCTGGTCCGCAGCGAAGGCGGCTCACTCGACTTGAAGACCGTTCTGCTTCCGTGAAACTCCTCCTAT
>JBBRJC010000583.1:0-3333 GCA_038220135.1 Bryobacterales bacterium
TTACCTGATCTCTGCGCTACTTGTTACTACGAATCGTGTAGCTAAAAGTAGCTCTGTTTTCATACTGCTAGCCGCAATCGTGTTTCGCGGAGCCGCATGGTTTGTTCCGCCATCGCTTTCAGACGACGTTTTTCGCTACCGTTTTGAAGGTCAAATTCAGGCCCGTGGGCTCAATCCATATCAAGTCCGTCCAGCCAGTCCCGAAGGCCGGCAGTTCGAAGATGTAGCTTGGCCGCGAATGGTTGCAAAGGATTTTAAGGCAGGATATGGGCCGCTGATTGAACGATTGGAAGCCTGGACATGGCTCGCCGCCAGCCGCTTTTCCAGCAACCCGTTCCAGCAGGCCCGGCTCTTCCGCATCCCATCCGCGCTTTTCGATTTAGGCTGTTTATGGTTGCTGTGGATCATGGCCCGAGAGCGCTTCATTTTCTACGCATGGTGCCCGCTTACGTTGATCGAATTTTGGAGCAACGGCCATAACGATGCAGTCGCCGTATTCTTCCTGCTGCTCTCAATCCATCTGGTACAACGGCCTGCAGCTTACTTATGGCTCGGGTTTGCAGTGGCTGCGAAGTGGTGGCCCGCAGCTATCGGATTGGCACTAACCGGGCGCGATTGGCGTCGAATCACCCACTGGCCATTGGCCGCAATCCCGGTGCTCGCTTTCGGTTGGGCCTATTGGAGCGATGTCCAGGAGAACGCCCGCTTCATGACTGGCTTCGTCGGTGGCTGGCGCAATAACGACAGTCTATTCAGCTTACTCTACGCTCTGTTTCCCTCGCAAAACGAAGCTAAATATGTGGCCTTCGTTCTGTTGGCAGTGGCTGCGCTTGTGATCGCTTTACGCCCGTGGCCGGTGCAGCGGCGCGTGATGTACACGCTGGTCGCCTTGCTCCTGATATCTGCAAACCTTCACGTTTGGTATCTAACCTGGCTTGCGGCGCTGTTGCCGTTGGTGGAATCGCGCGCAGTGCTCGCTTGGGTCGCCGGCGCGCCGTTGTTCCACGCGGCCATGATTGAATACCATCGCACAGGAGTGTGGAACACCCATACGCCCCTGCGCTGGTTAGTCTATCTGCCCGTGTTTATACTGCTTGCCTGGGAGGTTTGGATCAGCTTTCGAGCCAGCGGCGAGCAAAGGCCTCAGCATTCGCAGTAAGGTCCAGCGGTTCGCGTGACTGCTCCTTACCATCCACCTGATACACAGCATCAATGCCGGTGTTGGTGGGGCGCAATTCCAGACGCTTCTGTTTGGCATCCAATCGCAGCGCTTCACCCACCCAATCAAAAATCACAAGCGTCCGCATGCCGTGACCAATAACGCGGCAATGCGTTAGCAATTCATTCGTGAAAGGGCTGGTGCGAAGGGCTTTCACAAACGGCGCACGCTCCAACTCCGCCGCGCGTTCGGCGTCCTTCATCTGTTGCTCCCGCACCAGTTGGGCAGGGTCTTTTTCTTCGCGCCCTTCGAGGGCCTTCAGATTATTTTCAAGATTGTCGAGAAAGCTCACCACTGTAGGATAGCCGCTCTTGAGGTAACAAATGTGACCCCCTTCATTTGATGCCCGTTCCGCTAATATTCCGTACTGACGTTGCTATGCTTTCCGCCACCGCTTTTTGCTCCGCAAATCCGTTCACCCTGTTGCATTCATACTCGCCTGCCCACTTCTTCCAACCTTGATTTGGATTCATCACCATTGCTGAAATAACGCAGCGGCCAGCCTGGTTGCGTATCGAAACCAGCAGCACCAGTTCTGCACCCAGCTCTTTTGCCGCGTCCTTAATCGCGATATTGTCAGCATCCGGTTTCTTGCGACGGTATTCAACAAACAGTGGCCAAGCCACCACGTGCAGTTTCCGGTTGCGGGCCAGTTCAGTGGCAACAGATTCCGCCACGCCATCGGTGAATTTAGGATCCCCTGAATTTGTAAATGGCATCACCAGGATCGATGAAGTCGGCTTAAAAATCAGGGCTCGAAAAGCGAAAGCACTGGCGGCCATAAGTAGAATGCACCCCAGCGCAGGCCAAAGCCACCGCCTTGGTTCTGGTTTTGAAACTAGCGCAGCCTCCGGTTCCAGTGCCGCCGCTTCCTCCTCGCTGGCAACAAACCGTGGCGCATAGTTCCCCTTGGTGAAGACGATTCGAATCGCCGAATCCTTTCCGGCACCTTCGTAATACTCCTGCACTTTGGCCCGCAACCGCCGCGCCTCCACACGGACAATCGGATCCAGCCGTGGATCGAAATTTGTGCCTCGATCAAAAACCTCAGTCCCCAGCAGGTATTCCTTCAACTCTCCTCCTGCGCCTGCCAGCTCTTTTTCCACCGCGAAAGTAATGAAGCGGCAAAGTCGCGGAGCTTTATTGAACCCCTCGCTCCCGACAATTTGATCCAACGCACTGCGAACATCCTCAGGTGTAATCACGCTCTAACTCTCCCAAACGCAAATTGCTTGCGTCAACAATAAATCATGGATTTACAAGCCATCTTACGGTAATCTAACCCTGGAGTTACTCCCTCACGGGCGTTTTCTTGCCTGACAGTGGTGAAGGAGGTGCAAGAATGCACTATTTGAAAACGTTGATGCTTTCCGTTGTATTGGCAGGTGTTGCCTTCGCAGGCCCTGCTCTCAGTTGCAGAACCTGGGTGGTTACGCCTGGGTCCACTTTTGAAGCGCTGGAACCGCTGCGCAGTATTGCGATGGAAGCCGATGATGGTCCTGCTCAAATGGCGACCGCGCGAAAAAGGATAGCCGATCTGCGGGCAGCCATGCGGCCAGCCGATGCATTGTCGATTCTTAAAGCCGGTTATTGGATAGCGGTCATGAACGCAATCGGGATAACCAAAGAATCAGACGGACCGGAACTGATTCGCAAAGCCATGCAACTGCGTCCCAACGACGCGGAATATCAATTCTTCACGGCGCTCGCCTATTTCGAGGGTGGTGAAAAGGCGCTGTATAACAAGCATTGGGCCAAGGCGCAGGAACTGGCCGCCAAAGGATCGGCCGTGGCCAGGAATTTGAAGATCTACGAAAAGGAATTATCGGCCCGCACCCAGTGATTAGAAAACCAGTTTGGCCGGTATGGGCCGGCCAAACTGGTTCCCATTTATATAAATGTCCAGCAAACGATGCAACCGAAAGCGGCTTCGTGCGTATATGCTGGTACATCGTATGCTCGCCTTCTTTCTTATCGCCACCAGTCTGCTCGCTGATCAGGAGCCAACCTTCAAGAGCGATCTGCAACTGGTGACGGTGCCTTTTTCCGTGATTGATGCCGATGGCAACTTTGTTCAGAATCTGAAGCGTGGCGATTTCAAGCTTTACGACAAC
>JBBRJC010000584.1:0-3326 GCA_038220135.1 Bryobacterales bacterium
GGCTTGTGCGGAAAACTGGGCACATACTTTTGAATCGGCGCATCCAAATCCAACCTGCCCCGTTCAAACAACTGCAGCGCCGCAACAGCTGAAATGGTCTTGGAAATCGACCCCAACCGGTAAACAGTATCGGGCCGCGCAGGCAACCCATTTTCTAAATCAGCCAGCCCGAATCCATTCGTGTACCGCAGCGCTCCACGGTGTGCAACAGCAACGGACATACCCACCACTTTTTGTGCAACGCGCTCCGCCTCCAGCACATGCTCCATCCGTCGCATCGCCGACGTAGAAATTTCAGCAGCAGGTTGACCCCAGGCGGTTAAAACGCTAAAAACAGCGATAGCAGCGATTCTTTGCATAGTTTAATAATTGTACCCGTACTTCGCGGAACTTTCCTCAGTTTTGTGCGTATTATTGGCTGGGGAGAAGGGAAATGATCAAATTTATTTTATGGTGCATCCTGCTCGTTTTCTGCTGGCCACTGGCGTTGATCGCACTTATTCTTTATCCGTTTATTTGGCTAATTCTGTTGCCATTTCGGATTGTCGGCGTGGCCGTTAGCGGAGTGCTAGAACTGATTTGGGCGCTGTTTGCCTTACCTGCAAAACTGGTGCGCGCGCTTTAGCCGGCTACTTACCGGTGAACTTCGGAGCCCGTTTTTCCAGGAAGTGAGCAACGCCTTCCTGGAAATCGGCACTCTCGAAACTGTTCACCATTTCAACGAATGATAAATCGATGGTTGCCCCCAAACCCTGCAACTGCGCCAAATAAAGTTGCCGCTTCATCACCGCCATGGACCGGGGCGAAACTGAGGCGGCAAGTTCAGCAGCATAAGTCTGCACCGCTTCCAGGAATCCTTCCTCTGGCATTACGCGACTTACCAATCCGATGCGCAGCGCCTCTGCGGCGTCAAGCATTTTCGATGTAAAGCAAAGTTCAATCGCATTAGGCAAGCCCACAATACGCGGCAGCATCCAAGCCATACCGTATTCGGCGACCAATCCCCGGCGTGCAAAAATTGTAGAAAATCGGGCCTTGTGGCTGGCAAATCGAAAGTCACAATACAGTGGAATAACAAATCCCAGCCCCACGGCCGGACCATTCACCGCAGCAATAATGGGCTTTGGAACGGTAAGTAGCCAGGCGTGCTTTCGCTTGAAATCTTCGGCAACATCGCCATCAACCGGCATAGCTGCGGATAGCTTGCGCCGGTCCGCAGCACCTTGGCCCGCAGTAGCAAGCAGGCTCATGTCGGCCCCGGCACAAAAGCCCTTCCCTGCCCCTGTAAGGATGATCACGCGCACCTGATCATCAGCTGCGGCGAGTTTCACTGCCACCTCCAGTTCCTTTTCCATCTGCGCAGTCCATGCATTCAGCCGGTCGGGCCGGTTCAAAGTGATCGTCGCAACGCCGCTTGCGCTGCAGTAAAGAAGCTGTTCAAAATCCATTGGGTTATTCTCTAACATTTTGTGTTCTAATGGTGAGCCGTAAACTGTATAACCTGTATAGGGGCACTCAACAGATGCTCAAATATTCAAGAGGCCTGCTCACCATCCGCCACCTGGTTTCCACCACCGGTGTGCCCAAACAGACCATTCACTACTATCTGCGCAAAGGCGTGCTGCCACCGCCAATTCGCACCAGCAAAACATCGGCCCTTTATCCGCCCGCGATGGTGGAATTGCTGAAAATTGCCAAAGCCTGCCAGGACGACCGCCGCCTGACGTTGGATGAAATCGCGGCGCTTTTTGTTGCCTCCGGTTATGACCCGGCACGCATTCGCCAACAATTGCGCCAAGCCGACGGAACATCCACGCGCTGGATGCCGCTTGAAGAAGCGCTTCGAGGAACGGGTAGCGAACCCAATCGAAAATGGATTGACGAACTGATCCACGAAGGCTTGCTTGACGTGCAGCGGCAGCAAGGCAAAGTGATGGTACCGGTCGGCTCTGCGGAACTAATTGATTCGCTGCGAGAAGGCACATCGCTAGGCATGACGCTGGACCATATGAAGGCTTTCAACAAGCTGGTGCAGAGCAACGTGCAACAAGAGATCCGCCACTTTCAATCGTTGCTGGGAACGCTTCCGCTGCGACATGATGCCTATCCCAAAGCGGCTCGGTTGCTTGCCTGCCTGGAGCGCTTCGGCTCCTATCGCCGCCACATGCTACTGCATCAGAAATTCATGCAAGGCGCTGAAGACGCGATGTATCGCTTTGTTGGCCCCAACCGCAAGCACGTTTTTCCAAGCGAAACTTTTCTCGAAGCGATGGGCTTGAATCGTGAAATAGACCGGCTGATGCGAAAGGTCGCAAGCAACCCGGTGGACATTAAACTGCTGGAAGATTTAGCCCGTGCCTATCAACTCCGGTCCGACTGGGTGCGTACCTATGAAGTGTCTCAGGATCTATTGCGCCTCGTGCCGGGCCATGTAGTTGCGGAAGGCCACATTGGGCAGGCGCTTTCGTATTTGGGCCGTGCAGAAGAAGCGGTGACGTTTCTGGAAGAGGCTGTGCGCCGCTCCGGTCATCCGTTATTAAAGCTTCGTTTGGCCCAGGCGTTGTTGTTATCGGCAAGGCAAACGGGTGATGCCGCTCGCTTCCTTGATGCCCAGCTTTCCAATACCAGACTCACCAATGAAGCCATTCGCGAAAGTGCAAACAAGCCTTCGCTGGCGCGCAAGATTCGCGTGATCAATGCACTTGATGCAATGAGCCTGGCTGATCCTCATGGCCTGGAACCGCCGTCGATAGATGAGTTGGAATCGTTGCGCGCTGAGTTGACCAGTATTAAGGAGCGCGGTTTGCCTTTGTTGAGCCGCATTTCACTGGCGATGGCGCGCATGTTTGTTACCTACTCGGTATATCTTGTGCGAGAAAAACAGGGCCACCCAAGCGCCAGCAAACTACGTGCGGAAATCATTGCCGCAGATCCTGACGGTATATTGGCCGCGCGCAGTTCCAAGCCCGCCGCGAAGAAAAAGAAACCCCGCTAAATCGTGGACGAGGGTGTCAATTCCCGACCTTTTCGCTCACCCTCGCGCAAGTGCTTGTATTGTTTACTTGGGGATTAAAGAAATTCTTGAATTTTGAATTCCGGAATTGGCACCCCCGTCCCAGATCATCTATTTGTGGTGATACTGTAGTTGGCCTAGGAGCACTTCATGAATTTTCGTGTCATCGCCAGCATCGGCATCGTCAGCCTGGCCTTCGGTGTTACTTTGTTGAGCCAAACGTATTACGCGCCCAAAGGAAAACCAGCGCAGTACAACGGGCCTCACAAACCGCACACAAAGCTTGCCGATGTAAAAGCCGCACATGCCAAGG
>JBBRJC010000585.1:0-3324 GCA_038220135.1 Bryobacterales bacterium
ATCCGCAGCCCGCGCCGTATCACACGGATTGAAACCCAGATCACCAGTCCAATTACCGCCGCCTGCAACACCACGCGAAAGATTGTGTAGGGAAGGAAGACCAAACAAAGCAGCCACAGCGGCATCGCAACAGCCAAGGCAAGTTCAGCCTTACCGATGTATTGCCGCACCGTCTGCCATGGGGTCTGCCGTTGTGTGGGTGGCGCAACTTGCATATCAGGTGCGCGATTCAGCGATCGCCGGTGTCTCCAGTTCTCCCGCAGGCAATGGTTTTCTCGGCTTCAGATAGTTCTCCGTCAGAAAATCGCGAAGAGCAATAAATGCTTCTTCCGGCGTGTCTACAAAACGGAACAGCGCAAGATCTTCAGCGCTGATCATGCCGTATTTCACTAAAGCATCGAAGTTGATTATTTCCTTCCAAAACTGGGAACCATACAGCAGTGTCACCATCTGCTTGCGCAGCTTCTTGGTTTGCGTCAGCGTCAGCACTTCAAACATTTCATCCATCGTGCCAAAGCCACCAGGAAACACCACCAGCCCTTTCGCCAGGTATGCAAACCAGAACTTGCGCATGAAGAAGTAGTGGAAGTCGAAACTCAGCTCCGGTGAAATATAAGGGTTCGGCATCTGCTCAAACGGCAACCGGATGTTCAGCCCAATCGTCTTCCCCCGCACGTCATTCGCACCCCGGTTCGCCGCTTCCATAATGCCCGGCCCACCGCCAGTACAAACCACAAATCGATGACTCGGATTATCCATCCCCAGACACCACTCAGTAAGCATCCGGCTCAGTTCCCGCGCCTCTTCGTAATACCGTGCCATCGGTCCTTCTTCCTGAACCCTGGCCGATCCAAAAAACACAATCGTGTCCCGAATCTTTTCCTGCCGAAACGTATTCAGCGGTTTCAAATATTCCGACAGCAGCCGCAGCGACCGCGCGCTTGGCGAATTCATGAACGCTTCGTCTGAATATGCCAGTGGACGCCGATTATCGTTCAAAACATTAATCATCGTTTTTGTTTTCCCTCGCCTGCAACTCGTTTACGCGCTTTTCCAATTGTCGCACCGTCTTCACCAGCTCTCCCAACTTTGGAAAAGCGGTAACAGCCCTCAGCCAATCGCCGCGATCAAACGCCGGCGACCCCGACATAATTTTCCCTGCCGGCACATCGTGCCCAATGCCACTCTGCGCATAAATGATGGCATTATCGTTGATTGTCAGGTGGCCGGAAACACCAACTTGCCCCGCCAGCAGAACGCTTTTTCCCAGAATCGTGCTCCCCGCCAGCCCCACCTGCGAACAAATAATATTGTCCTCACCCACAACCGACGCATGACCCACTTGCACCAGATTGTCGATTTTCGCACCACGCTTCACCCGCGTCTCGCCCATCGTCGCCCGGTCGATGGCAGACAGCGATTGAACCTCCACATCGTCTTCAATCACCACCACGCCACTTTGCACAATCTTGTATTGCGTTCCCGCACGAGTCTTCGCAAACCCAAACCCATCGCCGCCAATCACAGTATTGTTCTGCAAAATTACACGATCCCCAACCCGGCAATACTCGCGCACAACACTGTGCGAATGGGCCAGAAAATCATCGCCAATAACGGCCCCTTCGTAAATCACCACGTGTGGATGAATCGTCGCATTCTTCCCAATCTTCACGTGCGGCCCAACCGCCACAAACGCACCAATGGCAGCCCCTTCGCCTATTTCAGCAGTAGCATCGATAGCCGCCATCGGATGAATTCCCGCAGCCAAACGCGGCGGCTGATAAAACAATTCCAGCGCCCGCGCAAAATCGTGATAAGGATTGGCGCTAACCAGACAGGCGATAGCAAGATCCTTCACCGGCTCGGCAATTAATATCGCACTGGCCTGGGTATTCTTGACCTTCGGCGCATACTTCGGATTGGCAAGAAAAGTAAGTTGTCCGGCCTGCGCCTGCTCCATACCGGAAAGTCCCGTTATCTCTAATTCAGGATCACCAACTAAGGCACAGCTCAGCCGGTCAGCAAGGTCTTGTAAACGCATTCTAAGGAAGGGTCTCCGCCTTCTATTATGTAGGAGCAGCCACGCTTAGAAGAAAGCACGAAGCACAACCTCCGGCCCCCCCCACAATCATTCAGACTGTTGCTTGACAGAAATGTTTCCATTATGTAAACTAGCAATCGTGCGGGTAATCAGCAAACCAGCCATCATTGAGTTTTCCAGTCGCCACGCCAATGCCATGGTTCCACTGATGAATTGGTACCGAATTTCAAAGAGAGCCGGTTGGACTTCATTAGCCGCAGTACGACAAGACTTTGCCCATGCAGACATCGTCGGTCGAAGAACAGTTTTCAACATTCACGGAAACGAGTACCGATTGATCGCCAGGATAAACTATAAGACACAACGCTTGTTTATTCTTAAAATCCTCACACATACCGACTACAGCAAAGGAGACTGGAAACGATGAGTATGACAACCGAAATCCAAGATTCCGTATATGCCGAACTGCTGGCAAAATCACTTCCGCGCCCAATCCACAACGACGCCGAACTGGAACATACCACCGCAATACTCCTCGATTTAGACGAGCGCGAAGATCTCTCCCCGGAAGAGGAAGCACTTGCCGAAGTTCTCACCCTGCTTATCGAAGATTACGAAGAAAAGCACCATCCGCTGCCCCCCGTTTCACCGAATGATTCATTGAATGCGCTAATGGAAGAACGCGGATTTAAGCATAAAGACATTTGGCCAATCCTGGGAAATAAAGGTGCCACTACTGAAATCTTGAACGGGCGCCGATCCATCAGCAAGGCCCAGGCATTACGCCTCGCTGACTTTTTCCGCGTGCCCGTCGACTTATTCATCTAGCGTGGAATGGCCGGAAGGCTACGCTACAGATTGAGGAGAAATCAAAAATGAAGTGTCTTCACTGCCAAGCAACGATGAAGCGAACTCACGCGCCGTTCCATATCGACAGGAAAGGTTACCGGCTGTCGTTGGAACTAGTCCCGGCCTGGGTGTGTGAGCAATGCCGTGAGCCTTATTTTGAGGAGCATGAAGTTGAACAGATTCAACAAGTGCTGGTGCAATTGGACGTGCAAACCACAAACCTAGCCTCGGTTGCTTAAACGGGGAACTCATAAGCCGCCAGTATCTTGAATTTCGAAGTAGAACAAGTCTAATAGACTAGTCCACTGTGGCGCGGAGACTCGTGTCTGCCGCGTCGGCACTCTTGCCGAGCCTCTTCGCACAGGTATTTACAAATAACCCCTGGTGCGAAAATCCATCCAAGCCATCGAAATCTAACTCACAAAGCAACTTCA
>JBBRJC010000586.1:0-3321 GCA_038220135.1 Bryobacterales bacterium
ACATCGGTTGATGGCAAGAAGGACGTTGACCCGGACCAGAACACGCGCATCTACTTTCTTGCAGGTACCCAGCATGGGCCAGGTGCATTTCCGCCAACGCAAACCAGCAACACGCAGCAGCTTTCCAACGTCAACGATTATCGCTTCCCCATGCGTGCTCTGTTGGTCGGAATGACCAATTGGTTGGCTTCGGGTACAGCGCCCCCTGCCTCGGCCTACCCACGCATCGATAAGGATCAATTGGTGCCAATGGGCACTGTTCAATTCCCCAAGATCCCGGGCATTCAATTACCCTTTTCACCATCCCAAACCGCGCGTATGGATTTCGGCGCAGAGTTTGCAACCAAGGGTTTGATCTCGATCGATCCGCCGAAAGTTGGCAAGTCTTTCCCAACTCTTCTGCCCCAGGTAGATCGCGATGGCAACGAAACCAGCGGCATCCGTTCACCGGAATTGCAGGTTCCGCTGGGCACTTACACTGGTTGGAATTTGCGGTCAACGGCCATTGGGGCCAGCGACGAACTGTTCGACATGGTTGGGTCCTGGATCCCATTCAGGCGCACCAAAGCCGAGCGCGTAGCCACCAAGGATCCTCGCTTGTCTGTTGAAGAGCGCTACAAAAACAAGGCCGATTACGTTGCAAAGTTGCGCGCAGCAGCCAATGGTCTGATGACGAAGGGATATTTGCTTGAAACCGATATTCCTAGAATTGTTGCAAGAGGCGAGTCACAGTGGGACTGGGTTGGTAGAATGAAATAGATGGGTCCCCAACCAATTGAACCGCCAAAGCTGCCGATTCCCGGCGTAAAGAATTTGATCGCCGTAGGAAGTGGCAAAGGTGGTGTAGGCAAAACCACAGTGTCCGTGAACCTCGCAATTTCGCTCGCCATGAATGGCTACAAAGTGGGATTAATGGACGCCGATGTCTATGGTCCAAACGTGCCGCTAATGATGGGCAATCGCGACAACCCGCATGCTATTGGTGAGAATATTCAACCACTGGTAAGCCACGGTGTGAAGATGATGTCTATGGGTTTCCTGAATCCTGGCGACAAACCGCTGGTGTGGCGCGGTCCAATGCTGCATTCGGTGATTCAGCAATTCCTGCGCAAGGTGGATTGGGGTGAGTTGGATTACCTCATCATCGACTTGCCTCCGGGCACGGGCGATGTTCAAATTTCGCTCATGCAAACGGCCCCGATCACCGCAGCTGTTGTAGTATCGACGCCTTCAGAAGTGTCGCTTGAAGATGCCCGCAAAGCCATCCACATGTTCCGCCAGGTGCGGGTGCCAGTGCTGGGCGTAGTGGAAAATATGAGCTATCTGATTGCTCCGAAATCGGGCGAACGCATTGATGTGTTCGGCCAGGGTGGCGGCCAGCGTATGGCGGAAACCATGGGCGTTCCGTTCCTGGGCGAATTGCCGTTGGAGCCTGAAGTTCGTATGGGTGGCGATAGCGGCAAGCCCATTGCCATCAAGGGTGCTGGTGATCCACACGCAAAAGCGTTCCATGCGATGGCGGAAACGGTACGCAAGAGGCTGGAAGAAACCGGTGGACCAAAAGCACCGAGGATCGACATCACTGACTGACGGGCGTCCCGGACAACTTCCTGGCAGCTACGTCGAGGTCGAAATCCCTATGAACGGATGAGTGCCGAAGGGCGGACTTAAAGGCCCGCCCCCTTAAGCCCCACCACCACCACTCGACGGAGGCCGCCACAGCAGACTCGCTTTAATGTAATCCCGGTTCATCCGCGCAATCACATCCAGCGAAATGCTCTTCGGGCAAACCGCCTCACACTCCCCAATATTTGAACAATTCCCAAAAGCTTCGTTCTCAAACGTAGCCACCATGTTCAAAACCCGTTCATGCACTTCCGGCTGCCCCTGTGGCAGATTTCCCAAATGAGCAATTTTCGCGCCTGTGAACAGGGAAGCTGAAGCATTCGGGCAAGCCGCCACGCACGCCCCGCACCCAATACAAGCCGCTGCATCCATCGCCCGGTCCGCATCTTTTTTCGGAATCGCAATGGCATTTCCATCAGGCGCATTCCCTGTGGATGCCGTAATAAATCCGCCCGCTTGAATGATGCGATCAAACGCGCTACGGTCAACCGCCAAATCTTTAATCACCGGAAATGCCAATGCACGCCACGGCTCTAAGTAAAGCTCATCACCGCTCTTGAAGTGCCGCATATGCAACTGGCAAACCGTCGTACCACGTTGCGGACCATGCGCAATGCCGTTAATCATAAAGCCACAACTACCGCAAATACCTTCACGGCAATCGAGATCAAACGCCACCGGATCTTCGCCCTTCTCAATCAGCCGTTCGTTCAACACGTCCAACATTTCAAGAAACGACATGTGCTCATTCGCATCATCCAAGTCGTAACTCACCATGCGCCCAGCCTCAGCCGCTGACCGTTGCCGCCAGATGTGGAGGATCAATTTCATTTACTTGTAACTCCTCTGCGACGGGTGCACATACTCAAAATTTAGAAGCTCCTTGTGCAGTGCTTGTGGTTGATTGGTGCCCTTCCATTCCCATGCTGCGACGTAGTTGAACTTGTCATCGTCGCGCAATGCTTCGCCTTCCGGGGTCTGATACTCTTCACGGAAATGGCCGCCGCAAGATTCGTTGCGGTCCAGCGCATCGCGGCACATCAGCTCACCCAGTTCAAGGAAGTCCGCCACACGGCCAGCCTTTTCTAGAGACTGATTGAACTCTTCGTTGCTACCAAGCACGGCCACGTTTTCCCAAAACTCCTGCCGCAGTTCTGGAATACGTTTCAACGCAATTTTTAAACCCTGGGCGTTGCGCGCCATGCCGCAATAGTCCCACATGATCTTGCCTAGTTCGCGATGGAAACTGTCCACCGTTCGTGTCCCTTTGATCGAAAGCAATTTTTTTGTGGCAGTGTCTACTTCGGCTAACGCAGTTGCGCAAGCCGGATGGCTGGCAGAAACTTTTTCCAGCTTGTTTGATGCCAGATAGTTGCCCAGCGTATAGGGAAGAATGAAATAGCCATCGGCCAAGCCTTGCATAAGCGCGCTGGCACCCAGACGGTTCGCGCCGTGATCCGAGAAATTCGCCTCGCCGATAACGAACAGCCCTGGGATTGTACTCATCAATTGATAGTCAACCCACAGCCCGCCCATCGTGTAATGAATGGCTGGATAAATACGCATTGGCACGCTGTAAGGATCTTCACCAGTAATGCGCTCGTACATGTCGAACAAATTGCCGTAGCGTTCCCGCACCACATTCTTGCCCATACGGTTGATTGCATCGGCAAAGTCCAGGTAAACACCCAGCCC
>JBBRJC010000587.1:0-3308 GCA_038220135.1 Bryobacterales bacterium
CCAATCAGCAATGCTGTCAACTACCCGGTGGACTAGTTGGCGGACGCTGGTTTCGCGCTCAGGCGAGCCGATTTTTCCATGGAAATATTTGCTGACAACAATGTTTGTAGCCGTCTGTGACCAGTCGACTGGTACCTCTATGTCGCGCTGTTCAAAAATCACAGCACCTTTGTCATTACCGATTGACGCGGTTCTCAAATCCCAACGAACTTCGTCGTAGGGAGTTTTACCGGCTTCCATCCGGGCAGTGACGTGCCGCGGGAAGGTAATGCCAATTCTGTCTGCTTTCGGGAGCGCGCGCTTTTGTTCTTTGATTGGAGCGCTCAATTCTACGCCTAGTTGTCCCATTACGTTACGTTTCCTTCTACTCTCTGTAAGTCGCTGATCTTGCTAAGTTTGCTTTGACCCACAGCCGGGGGAGGCTATGTTTGATCGTCTGAACCCTTAACCGTTGTGTAACAGAGGCAATGATGCCCCAATATGTAGTGTTCCGTCAAGAACTATATCCACATACGGTGCATGGGTTTACGAAGGACACTACTCCGTGATTCACCCTACCTGGGCTAAGTGAACCACTCCTGGGCGTAATCCCAAATGTCAAGGAAAATCTCAATTAGATTCCGATACCGTATTTTACCCCAAATTTAACGCATCTCGCCCCATTCTGGTGGGGTAAACGGGCGGCTGCTGGCATGCTGGACTCAATGTACCCCAGCGTTCCCTACTTTAGACCCTTTCCCAAGACAGTCAACCTGAAGTAGGGAGCGCTTCATCCTCCTTTTTTATGCCTTCCAATCTGATATCGCGCCTCCTTCTGGTGCTTCTAACCGGGGCTTTTTTGGTGAACAATTGCTTTGCCACCAACGTAGAGAAGGTGAAGCAGGAATTAATGGACGCCGACCGCGCCTTTGCCGTGGAAGCCGAAAAACGCGGAGTAGAAGGATTTGCTTCCTACTTTGCCGAAACCGATGTACTGAAATTTCAAGGCCCTGGGGAGCGAGTGCTGACAACCAGGAATGAAATATTATCCGAAATGCTTAAAGCACAGGGCAGCCGGCCTTTCCTGCTACGTTGGAGCCCAATTAAGGCAGATGCCGCAAAGTCCGGCGAATTGGGATATACTTTCGGCGGTTGGACGATTAATGGCAAGGACCGGGACGGCAATCCGCAGACAATGAAAGGCCACTACGTTTCCATCTGGAAAAAACAGAATGGAAAATGGAAAGTAGTGGCCGATTTAGGAAGCTAGAAAGTTCGCTAGAAAGTTCGAAGGATAAGGGTGACCAACAGAATTGCTATAGTCATCGGGTTCTGGACACTCTATGGATTACTAATGGGAGTTGTCACCCATTACCGATCCATGGTTTATGGCCGGGAAGTGCCTTGGGGCACGGCCATGGTGTTTGAAATGGGCTACGGCTATTTGTGGGCCGCCGTCTCCCCTTTCGTATTCGCGCTCAGCAAACGATTCCGGTTAGGGCGAGGCCGCGACTGGGTCAATATTTTGATCCACCTTTTGGGTGCCGTGTTTTTCGCAGCCATAACCAAGGTTGCTTGGGATTTCCTCATCTTCCCAATGATGAAGCCCTGGACTGCACCGGAAGATTTGTATTCGATCATGAAATCGGTACTCAGCCAGATCGATTTCGGCATCATCCAATACTTCAGTCTAATCATCGGCCACCATGCGCTGGAATATTACCGTGCGTATGAAGAGGGCCGTTACCGATCTTCGCAACTGGAAGCGCGGCTTGCCCAAGCGCAATTGAAAACGCTGAAAATGCAACTGCACCCACATTTTCTGTTCAACACATTGCATGCACTATCGGAACTAATGCACGAAAATCCGGTGACGGCGGAACGCATGATTATCCGGCTGAGCGATTTCCTGCGGCTGTCGTTGGATCATGTCGCCCTGCCCGAAGTGGCCCTTTCCCAAGAGCTTGATTTTCTGAAACGCTACCTGGAAATTGAGCAGATGCGTTTTGAAGACCGTCTGACCATCAGCTATGACATTGACCCCAACGTTTTGCGCGCGCAGGTACCGAATCTAATCCTGCAACCCCTGGTTGAAAATGCGCTGAAGCACGGAATTGCCAATCGAAGGACTGCCGGACTGCTTCGCATTGTGTGCCGGGAGCATGATGAAAAACTTTCCCTTCTGGTGTCCGATAATGGACCCGATTCCGAACCATTGAAGAAACCCGTAGACGGTCCTGTCAGGGAAGGGGTGGGGCTGAACAATACACGCACACGCTTAGAGCACCTTTATGGAGGTGCGCACAAAATTGAACTACGCAAAATGGCTTCTGGCGGCTTCGAGGTATGCATTGTGATCCCCTTACGATTGGGGCCGCCATTAGTTGAAGTACTGGGAGATTGAAGCAATGACGCAAATACGCACGCTGATTGTGGATGACGAACGACTGGCGCGGAAACGAATTTTGCGCATGCTTTCTGACGATGAGGAATTCACAGTTGTGGCCGAATGCTCGAGCGCACACGAGGCGCTGGAGGCGATGAGCACGAAGCCTGTGGACCTGCTTTACCTTGATGTGCAGATGCCCCAAATGGACGGATTCACACTGCTCGAAAACCTCGGGCGTGAGAAGCTGCCGATGGTGGTTTTTGTCACCGCTTTTGATGAGCACGCCGTCCGGGCTTTCGATTACCACGCCATCGACTATCTGCTAAAGCCATTCGACGAAGAACGCTTTTCACGCAGCAAAGAGCGAGTGAAAAAGCAGATTGCCATGCAACGATCCGGCAAACCGGATGCGCAAATCCGCATGCTATTGGAGGAACTTCGTCATCAACGGCTTGGCACTGTCCGCTTCCCGGTGAAGACCCCGGGCCGCGTTTTCTTTGTAAAAATGGAGGACATCGACTGGATCGAGGCAGCCGATAATTACGTCACATTGCACGTGGGCACAGACAATCATCTGTTGCGCGAAACCATGACGTCAATCGAGAACAAGCTGGACCCGGAACGATTTCTGCGTATTCACAGATCGGCGATTGTGAATGTGGATCGGATCAAAGAGCTACGACCGTTCTTTCATGGCGAATATATGGCCATTTTGAAAGATGGCACGCAGTTAACGCTGAGCAGGTCGTACAGGGAAAAGATATTGGCTGTGTTGGGCACTTAGGCCAATTAAGGTTGGACCCGACAATCAACCTAATTTGATTGCCAAATCCAACAGATCCTCAGACACAACATCAAACTCACCCAGTTGCGCCGCATCAGCAGGCCCGCCGGCACCAAACTCATAGGGCCGATGAACAAAGCCTGTGCGCATCCCACA
>JBBRJC010000588.1:0-3301 GCA_038220135.1 Bryobacterales bacterium
CAAAATCATAGCATCAACTTTCCCATCAGCCCCACGCGTGAATTCAATTTGCGCACCAACCCGTTTTGAGAAAAATTTGTCCGCCTCATACGGCAATATAACGTCCACACCTTGTCCCGTAGCCTGCACCGTCAGCTTATCTCCATCAACACGAATCGTCATGCTGAATATTGGAGACAACTGATACTCACCCACGTAATTTTTCAGCTTCTCAGCACTGATAGAAATCTCCGTAAACCCTTTCGGCAGCGGAATGCCCAGCGCCAATTTGGCCAACTCCTGTGCCACCTTGCTTGCAGCAGAACCGGAGAAATTGGCCAGCGTGACCACCAATAGCTTTTCATCAGGAACGCGCAACATGTGAGTGGAGAAGCCATTGATTCCACCGCCATGTTCCTGGATCAAATGTGTTCCCATTTTGTGAATAGTGATTCCATAGCCGTAATCGCTCAAACCCGGTGTGAACATCTTTACCCGTGATGCAGCAGTCATCAACTCTTCGGTATACAGCGCTTGATCCCACTTCGCCAAATCGTCGACCGTTGAATAAAGCGATCCTGCGGCATGCGGCAAAGTCATGTCCAGGTAACGCGCATTCTGCAGTCCCGCACGTGTTTTTTCATACCCGGCCGCGCGGCCCTTCAACACCGTCGCAGTCACATCAAAGCCAGTGTCCTTCATTCCCAGTGGCGTGAAAATCACCTCGCGCAAATGGGCCCCATAAGACTTGCCCGTCACCTTTTCAATCACCTCGCCAAGCAGCACATAGCCAGTATTGTTGTAGGCAAACTTGCTACCCGGAGTGAACTCCACAGGCATGTCCTGGGTCAGCTTCACAATATCTGCAGGCTTCATCGGCAACATCGAATTCTTTGAGAAAAAGTCAGGCAATCCGGTATAGCTCTTGATGCCCGACGTGTGATTCAACAAGTGGTGAATTGTGATTGCGTCCCATGTTGCGGGTGCTGCGGGATAAAACTTCTTCACCGGATCGTCCAGCTTGATCTTGCCTTGCTCAACCAACTGCAACACTGCAACTGCGGTGAACTGTTTGGTGATCGACCCCAGCCGGAATTTTGTTTCGGGCGAATTCGGAATGTCCCACTCCGCCTGCGCCATGCCGAAGCCCTTGCGGTAAATTACCTTGCCGTCTTTGACCACCAATACAGTCCCGAAAAAGTCGCCATCATCCACGTGTGCCTTCACGTGCGCGTCAAATTTCTGAGCGTCCGGCGCAGGTTGGCCAAATGCAGGCAGTAGGCACACGAAGGCGAGTAGGGATCGGCGAAGTATCATATTCCACATCAGACGATGAAAGCCGCGTAAAAGTTCCGGTCACTGCGATACTATATTTGCAACTCCTCAAATGCGCCAGACTCTTATTTTCTTCGCCCTTTTATCGCGTGCCTGGGCTCAGCAACCCTACGATTTGCTGATCAAAGGCGGCCGCGTGGTGGATGGCACCGGCAATCCCTCGTTGCTTGCTGACGTCGCTATTCGCGACCGCAAGATCGCCGCAATTGGCACGATTCCAGCCGGACAGGCCAGGCGTGTTATCGACGCCCGCGGTCTCATCGTCTCACCCGGATTCGTAGACATTCACAACCACTCCGATTACACGCTGATCGAGGACGGCAACGCCGAGAGCATGATCCGCCAAGGCGTCACGTCGATGATTTTCGGTGAAGGTGGATCGGCCGCGCCCGTGGGCGGCAAGCAGGCAGGCGTGTCGATTGAAGACCGTCCTCTGGGCGAATGGAAAGACCTTGCCAGTTACTTCGCGCTTCTCCAAAAAAAAGGGATTTCCCCGAATATCGGCACCTACGTCGGCTCCAGCCAAATCTGGACTTATGTACGTGGCCCACGGGAAGGCCCGCCAACTGCCGATGAACTGGAGGCAATGAAAGCCGAGGTGCGCAAAGCCATGGAACAAGGTGCGCTAGGCGTCGCCAGTTCGCTCAGCGGGCCTCCCGGCGCATGGATCGACACGAACACGCTTGTCGCTATGTGCAGCGCCGCTGCGCCCTATGGTGGCATCTATTCCACGCACATGCGTACCGAAGGTCATGGCGTGTTTGAATCATTGGCGGAAGCGCTGGAGATTGGCCGCCGCGCTGGCGTGGCCGTAGACATCATCCACCTGAAAATTGCCGACCACGACCTGTGGGGCAAGATGAGCGAACTCACCGGCCTGATTGCCAACGCTCGCGCCCAGGGTCAACAAGTGGAGGCCAATGTTTATCCCTATCGCGCCGGGCAAAATAATCTTTCCTCGATTCTGCCGCCCTGGGCACATGATGGTGGACCCGCAGCCTTGATTACCCGGTTGCAGGATCCGAAGCTTCGCGCCAGATTAGAAAGCGAAGTGTTGCACGGCATTCCGGGAACGAACTGGTACAACCACTACACGGCTACCGGCTCTTGGGAGGGCATGTTGATCGTCAGCCTTTCTAATCCTGCTTACAAGAAATTTGAAGGCCGCCGCATGAATGAAGTGATCGCCGCATTGAAAAAGCCGCCTGTTGATGCGTTGTTTGATTTGCTGGTCAACAATCGCGCCAGCGTGCCCACGGTCTTTTTTCATCATTCCGAAGAAGACATGCGCTTCGCCATGAAGCAGCCGTTTGTTTCCATTGGCTCCGATGGCTCAGCTGTCGCAACCACCGGGCCGCTTTCCGCAGGCAATCCGCATCCACGTTGGTATGGTACGTTTCCGCGTGTGCTGGGCCGCTATGTGCGCGATGAAAAAGTGATCACGATGGAAGAGGCGGTTCGCAAAATGAGTTCAGCCAATACGGCGAAGGTGGGCATTTTTGATCGTGGTTTGCTGCGCCCCGGCCAATGGGCCGACGTTACTATTTTTGATCCGGCGCGGGTGATAGATCAGGCCACGTTCGACAAACCACATCAATACGCAACAGGAATTGAGTACGTAGTTGTGAACGGCCAGATGGTGCTGGAAAAAGGCGGTAACCATACAGGTGCAAGGCCCGGTACAATTCTATACGGGCGCGGAAAAACGCCTTAGTTCCTACTCAATGCGCTGGCTCGTTTTCCTAACGCTCGGAACCTGTTTGCTGGCTAGTGACCTGCATGTGGCCGCGCGCGCTGGTGATGCGGCGCAAGTTACCAATCTGCTTGCAAAAGGTGCGAATCCAAACGATCGCGATGGCCTGGGTGGCACGCCATTGCACGACGCTGCCTGGGGTGGGCACAAAGCCGTTGTAGAGATACTGATCGCCAAAGGGGCAGACGTTAACACGCGCCACAAAGAAGGCGGATCAACAGCATTGCACTATGC
>JBBRJC010000589.1:0-3296 GCA_038220135.1 Bryobacterales bacterium
TCTGAGCCCTCCCCAACAGCTGGTGAATGGCACTTCTACTTTAATTCACCACCGTCAGAGGGCGTTAAAAGCAATCTTAGAGCGATCCTCGGTTAAATGAGCGAACGAACTCCAGAGGATCTGTTACGCGAAGAGTATTTCGATATACTTCCGGATGTCCGGCGGGTCCTCGACGAACTTGAGGCTAAGGTACGGTATTGTTTACTGCCCGTGTCGAACAAGCTTAAAAAGTATGAACGATTAGTTGTTACTTCGCGGATTAAAGATTGCGAAAGTGCTTTGGGAGCGCTTCGGAGACGAATTGAGGGGGCGACCTTCGATCCTGCATGTCTGTATACGCTTACTAAGCTCAAAGACTTGGCTGGCGTGCGAGTCCTTGCTTTTCCTCAAAGTCGGCGAAATGAAGCAAACAGCGCATTGCGGTTACATTTTCAATCGTGGACGGCGGATCCAGTGAGGGCTGAAAATGGAGACTTACTGGCCTTCAAATACCACGGATTCTGTGATGCGAGTAGTAACGTTCAAGGTGAACTCCAGGTAGCACCATTGCTGACAGGACTATTCTGGCAGGTGGAGCATTCAACAATTTACAAACCATCTCCTGCATTGAAAGGTGTAGGGAAATCACCAGAAATGAAGGCACGTAAAGATATAGTTATGCAAGCGCTTGCCGCATTTGAGGACGAGTTCGAGCGATTGGTGCGAAGTGATCCGATCGGTTGACTATATGGAAATATTTCTGATTGATCCTTACTCGATGGAAGTTTAATCACTTGATTGCTTATTCATAAGACACAGGTCCTGTCGGTTGCCCGAACCTTCAAAATGGACCGAAGCCAAATTCATGATGCGCTATTCCTCCTCCTCATTTATTACAACCAATTTTGAAGTTGCAACAATTTCTCAACGCTCCAGCACAAAGTGCGCCGCATAGCCACAGGAAAGAGGCAAGCTATCTTGCGCTGTACATCGAACGACAAGCTGATACGACTTGGGGAACCCCGCCAGTCCGTCCTGCCGGAAATGGTTTTTTAGATCCTTTAACCGCTCAGGTGAAGCGAAAAACTCCATTGCTCCATGCACCCCAACATTCGAAATCCCAGAAACGATCAGCGTCCGGCGATTCTGTCCAGGCTCGTCGTCGCTCGGCATCACAGTGAGCAGCCCGACAGATGTCGCCGATAACTTTTATAAAGACGGCATGGTTGCCGATCTGGCCGTGAACACGCTGAAGGTGCTGGCCAAGAAGCCCGAGCCATTTTTCCTTGCCGTCGGCTTCGCCAAACCCCATCTGCCGTTTGTTTCGCCGAAGAAGTATTGGGATCTTTACGATCCGGCCAAGATTAAGCTGGCCACCAATGCCTATCATCCTGAAGACGCCCCTGCGTTTGCCATGGCCGGAACCAGCGAGTTGCGTAACTATTGGGGAATCCCCGCCGATGGACCCATGCCCGAGCCGATGGCCCGACAACTGAAACACGGCTACTACGCGGCGATTAGTTATACCGACGCTCAGATTGGTAAGGTGCTGGACGAACTGGATCGCCAGGGATTAAGCAAGAACACGATGATTGTTTTATGGGGCGATCACGGCTGGAAACTGGGCGAGCATGGCGAATGGGCCAAGCATACCAACGTTGAAAACGACACCAACGCGCCGCTACTTCTCTCCGTCCCGGGCATGAAAAACGCAGGCAGGAAATCGAATGCTCTGGTGGAGTTTGTCGACGTTTACCCGACCCTGGCGGAAGTAGCTGGATTACCCTTGCCTGCGCATCTGGAAGGAACAAGTTTCAAACCGCTGCTGGAAAACCCTGACCGGAAATGGATGGCGGCGGCGTTCAGTCAATATCCTCGTGGCAAGAAAGTTATGGGCTATTCGATGCGTACGGATGGTTACCGGTTAACGGTTTGGGTGGATCGCACTGAGCATACGAAAATAGAGGCAATCGAACTCTACGATCATCAGGCGGATCCGCAGGAGAATAGAAACGTGGCCAAGCAGCCGGCGAATAAGGAACTGGTTAGCCGGTTGATGGAGCAGTGGCAGAAAGGTTGGAAAGGAGAGCAAAAGGTATGACAGCGCAAATGACACGAAGAGGATTTCTGGGGACAATCGGGGCAGGTGCCATTCAGGCACAGGCACTGGCTCAGTCCCGGCGTAAGCCCAATTTCATTTTTATCTTCGCAGATGATCTGGGCCTCGGCGATGTCGGCTGTTACGGCGCGGATAATTACAAAACCCCGCATATTGATGAACTCGCTCGCGGCGGCATTCGTTATACCAACGGTTATACGGCCCCATTATGCGGACCATCGCGGGCGCTGTTACTGACAGGACGCTACGCTTTCCGCACGGGTGCAACCAATCAGGATGCCACCGGGGAGATAAAGCGCTCAGCCGAAAAAATGATGCCATCGGTATTGAAGCCGGCGGGTTACGTCACTACTTCTATCGGCAAATGGGGCCAGCTGCCGCTGGGTCCATCTGAGTTCGGCTTCGATGAATTCTTGAACTTCAAGGGCAGCGGCGTCTATTGGAACACCCAGGACAAGGGCAAGTTTTATTGGGTGAATGGGAAGCAGCGGGATCTGCGATCGAAAGAATACCTGCCTGACGTGATGCATAATTTGGTGGTCGATTTCATCACCCGGCATCGCACCGATCCCTTCTACGTTTACTACCCAATGTCGCACGTGCATGGCGAGATCTTGCCGACGCCCGATAGCTCGCCCGATAGCAAAGATCACTATCGCGACAACATCAGCTACATGGATAAATTGGTTGGCAAGTTGATGGCTGAACTGGACCGGTTGAAATTGCGTGAGAACACGCTGGTGTTTTTCATGGGCGATAACGGCACCGCCGGCGGACATGCCGCAACTTCAACCATCGGTGGCAAACGCATATCGGGTTCAAAAGGTACGATGCTCGAAGGCGGCGCGCTGGTTCCGCTGATTGCCAATTGGCCCGGCAAGGTTCCTGCGGGCAAGGTGTCGAACGATCTGATTGACACCACCGATTTCATGCCGACAATTGCTGAGTTGGCCGGTGCAAAGCTTCCGGCGAATACGATCATTGATGGCCGCAGTTTTGCTCCGCAACTGATGGGGCAGAAAGGGCAGCCGCGCGAGTGGATCTTCATTCAACTTGCCAGGCAATGGTATGTCCGGGAGCATGCTTGGAAACTGAACCAGGCGGGTGAACTGTTTGATATGAGCAAGGCGCCGTTTGAAGAACCGCTAGTCCCTGCTGATACAAAGAATCCAGCGGCAACGGCTGCGCGCAAACGGTT
>JBBRJC010000590.1:0-3294 GCA_038220135.1 Bryobacterales bacterium
TGCCGTGGCGAGAAGATGCAATAGCTTGCGGTTGGCGTAGTTGCGCGGCTATTCCAATTGTTTGCAATGACGCGCCGTTCGGCTTAATTATAGTGTATTCATTGGAAACTGGAATTTTTGGTCCCGATCAGGTTGAACTGTTGGAGAAGGTGGCCCGTGACGTTGCGTTTGGATTGGAGCACGCCGAAAAAGAGATCCGGCGCCAACAAATCGAGGAAGCACTCGTCACCAGTGAAAAGCGCCTCAAATTCACTCTGGACGCAGCAGCACTTGGAACCTTCGATTGGGACTTTAATACTGGAAAAATTGTTTGGGACGGACATCATGAACGAATGTGCGGCCTTCCTCCAGGGGGCTTTGATGGAACTTACCAATGCTTTGCCAAATGCGTTCATCCTGAAGATTTAGACCAAATCAAACAGGCTGTGGAAGTTGCTCGTAATGGGAATGGTATCTACACCCACGAATTCCGCGTGGTCTGGCCTGACGGAAGTGAACATTGGATCTTAAGCCGTGGGGAATTTCATCTTGACGATTCGCGGCAACCTTTTCGGATGTATGGTGCGGTGTTGGACATCTCGGAACGAAAACAGGCAGAGCAGGCGTTGCGCTCCGCTAGAATTCGAGCAGAGGAGGCCAATCGGGCCAAGAGTGAATTTCTGGCTAACATGAGCCACGAAATCAGGACGCCGATGAATGCAATTTTAGGCATGGCTGGACTGGCGAGGCGAACCGAAATAGCTGAGGAACGCGAGGAGTGTCTAAGCTGCTTAACCAGCTCTGCGGAATCGCTTTTGGAATTGCTTACCCAGATTCTGGATTTGTCACGAATAGAGTTGAATCGGTTGGAACTGGAAAAGATTCCCTTTTCATTGATCGATTGCATGAACACGTTGTTGATCACATTTTCTTCCGTCGCCAGGCAGAAGCACCTTGAACTTCGTGTGCATTACGCTGAGGATTTACCGGCATTCGTTGTGGGCGATCCATTGCGGTTAAGACAGGTTCTATTCAACCTTGTTGGCAATGCGCTGAAATTTACCGATGCCGGTTCGGTGGTGGTCAGCGCCCGGTTGGGCCAAGCTTCCGGCACGGACGCCACGGATCAAGTTAGTATTTTCTTCGAAATTACCGACACGGGAATCGGAATTCATGGGAGCAAGCACGAAAGGATTTTCGAATCATTTGGACAGGCCGATGGGTCCAGTACAAGGCAATATGGAGGCAGTGGCCTTGGGCTGACAATCTCGAAAAGTCTGGTAGCAGCGATGGGCGGATCACTTTCCTTAGATAGTGAGATTTCGCGCGGGTCGCGATTCTACTTTACGGCACGGTTTGGATCGATCAGTGCACAAGCAGCCGCAACGGAAACCGAAAGAATGGCGCAGATGCAGGGCCTACAGCCGGAAAACCAGGAGTCCGCTGTAAAATTGAAAATCCTGATAGCGGAAGACAACCTGGTCAATCAAAAAGTTTTGGAGCGCCTGCTGCAAAAAGATGGACACGACGTGACAATTGCTCACAACGGAAAGGAGGCAATCGAAATCGCCGGGAGTGCATCCTTCGACTTAATTCTGATGGACCTGCACATGCCTATCCTTGATGGAGTGCAAGCATCCAAATACATTCGCGAACACGAAGGGAAGTTAACCGCCCACGTGCCCATCTGGGCAGTAACAGCAGCAGTTTTCGATAGCGACCGGACTGCCTGTTTGGACGTTGGAATGGATGGATTTCTGGCTAAACCTATCCAGCTATCTGCACTACGAACAGTGATCGCAAAAGTGAGCGAGCAACTTGTGTCCCGAAATTCAGGTTCCTGAATTTCAGCTAGTCATAGCACTTTGGGACGGCCTTCAACTGTTCTGGTGCGCGTAAAGCTCTGCACTTCAACTGCAGCCAATGCGGCTAAATTCACTACGTCAGAGACGGAAGCGTGGCGCTGCAGAACATGCACAGGTTTGGATGGCCCCATCAAAATTGGACCGATCACTTGAGCCCCGCCCAGCGAGACCAAAAGCTTATAGGCAATGTTACCCGAATCCAAATTCGGAAATACCAGAACATTCGCGCCGTCCTTCAAGCAGCTAAACGGATACGTACTATCCAGACGTTCGGGCAGCACTGCCGTATCAGCCTGCATCTCACCATCGGCCACCATCCCATTCGACTTGCTTCGGAATATCTCAACCGCTCGCTGCACCTTGGCCGATGCTTCGTGGCGGCTGCTCCCAAAATTCGAGAACGATAGAAACGCAACTCTCGGCTGCACATCAAACTGCAATGCGGTTTGAGCCGCACACAATGCGATCTCAGCAAGTTCCTCCGAGGTTGGGTCAATATTCACTGTGCAATCGGCAAAGAAATAGAGTTTGTTGCGGGTTGGCGTCAAAACCAGATAAAGTCCCGACGCCCGTTTCACCCCGGGGCGCAATGGAATCACCTGCAACAGCGGGCGAACTGTATCGGAGTAATGCGTGGTCAATCCGGTTACCAGCGCATCGGCATGGTTGAGCCGAACCATCATCCCGCCAAATAGATTGGGATTGCGAATAAGTTGCTCCGCCTCAATGCGAGTAACTCCTTTGCGTTGGCGAATCCGGTAAAGCTCTTCCACATATTCAGATAACCGTGGATAGTTCTCAATCTCTGTAATCTCAACCTTCGAGATATCGAGGTGGACTTCGGCTGCCAATTCTTGAAGTCTCTCTCGATTGCCCAACAGCAGCGGCGTAGCAATCCCTTCATCAAGCAAAGTGCGGCAGGCGCGCAGAACAGTCCGGTTCTCGCCCTCTGGAAACAGAACACGGCAAAGCTTATTGCGCGCTTTTCGGATCAGCAGCCTGGTGACGCCTGAAGCGGAACCAAGTCGATTCTCCAAAGATCGCCGATATTCATCCATGTCCACGCGCACCCGGGCAACTCCGGAATCAAGAGCAGCTTGCACGACTGCCGGCGCAACGCGCAACACCACACGCGGATCAAAAGGCTTTGGAATAATGTACAGCGGTCCAAATTGCAGATCGTCATCGCCATAAATCAGGCACACTGAATCAGGCACATCTTCCCTGGCAAGCGCAGCCAGTGAACGGGTGGCGGCCATCATCATCTCTTCATTTACAGAGGTTGCCCTTACATCCAAAGAGCCTCGAAAAATTGCAGGAAAACCCAGGACATTGTTCACCTGATTCGGGCAATCAGACCGGCCGGTAGCGACGATCGCATCGGGCCTGGCGTTGATTGCGTCCTGGTATGGAATTTCCGGATCAGGGTTGGCAAGGGCAAGTATAAGTG
>JBBRJC010000591.1:0-3270 GCA_038220135.1 Bryobacterales bacterium
ACACTCTTTCCCAACGCGACTGTTGCCTACCGCAGCAATCCGCGTTGGTCCAAATGCGGATTGCTGCGGTAGGCAACAGTCGCGTTGGCCAATTCAATCATCTGCGCCGATACATTGGCATGCAGATCAAGCGTGGTAACAATCGGCAGTTCGGGCCCAACAAGGGCACGAACACGCTTCAGCATTTCGCCATCAGCATCAGGAAACTCCGCACTAACCGTCGCGCCATGCAGTCCCAATAAAAGGCCATCAAGCGGCAAGCTATTTTTCAATTCTTCCAGCATCTCCGCGACAATTTGTTCAAAGGCCGCAGCAGTAACGGTGCCACTCGGAACGGCCAGCGTAGCAATTAGCGGAACGATCTCCACGTTGTGCTCAACTAAGACGTCCAGAAAACCACCCAATTCATGATGGCCGCCACTCCACCGTTTAATCACTTCGGGGCCACGTGTATAAGACGCCGCTCTGAAATTCGCGTATTCCGTGGGCACGCCAAGGAACGTGTTCGATTCGTGTAAAAAGCCACCAATACCAATTCGCAACTGAGTATTCTCCTCTTACTATGCCACTTGTTGAACCACTCGCTTTACTGCATTCAAAGTCTGCTCAATATCGTCCGCCGTATGAGCAGTTGAAATATACCAACGGCCATCGGGCAGCACCAGAATACCTTCATCAAGCAGGCCAACAGCAAAGTCAGAATACAGTGCCGTATTTGCGGAAAGCGTTTCCCGATAGGTTCTGGCCGCACGCTCAGCAAAGGAAAGATGGAAGACAGGCCCGCCTGCAGTAAGCACCACCGGCAATCCAGCGTCGCGCAGAATCTGGTCCATTCCATTTCGCAATTGTTCGCCATTTGCCCATAGATGTTTGTACGCACTGCCATCGTTTCGCGCAAGCTCTTCAATGGTCGCTTTGGCCGCAGCAAGACTCAATGGATTCCCGTTCAACGTTCCCGCATGAACAACCTTGCCTTCCGCAATCAGACTCATAAATTCAGCCTTGCCGGCAAGCACGCTCAGCGGCAACCCACCACCGGCCGCTTTGGCAAATGTGGCCAGATCAGGCACAATCCCATAGTGCGATTGCGCGCCACCCAGCCCGAGTCGAAAGCCAGTAATCACTTCATCGAAAATCAAAAGCGAACCATGCCCGGTGGTTATATCGCGCAGGAATTGCAGAAAGCCAGGATCAGCTGGCAGGCAACTGCTATTGCACAACAAAGGTTCCAAAACGACGGCTGCAATGTTCGCTCCCTCTTCGGCAAAGGCACGCTCCACCATCTGCCGGTCGTTCCACTCAATGGCTAAAGTTTCGTGATTGGGCCGCTGGCCTGCGCCCACCGGAATTGGTTGCCCGTTGGATGAATCAATCTGCTCTCGTGTTGGACGATAGCTGATCAGAACGCTGTCGTCCCAACCGTGGTAGTGGCCCTCAAATTTCAAATATTTTGTGCGCCCCGTTGCGCCACGAGCCAACCGCAGCGCCACCTGCACAATTTCCGTCCCGCTATTGGCGAACGCTACTTGATCGGCACAAGGGATGTGCTTTTTCAGAAGCTCCGCCACCTCATATTCAAGATCGTGTTGCGCTCCAAATGTGTGCCCCAACTTAAGTTGAGCGGCAACCGCATTGTTCACAACCTCTGGCGAGTGCCCAAGAATCAGCGGCCCCCAAGCCAGCGTATAGTCGATGTAGTTGTTGCCATCAACGTCAGTTATCTGCGAACCCCTGCCTTGCTTGAAGTAGAGTGGTGAAGGTCTTGCCGACCGTCTTAGCGCCGTCGAAACACCGCCCGCCAAAGAACGCTGCGCACGTTCAAATCGCGCCAGAGAACCGGGAATTTTCTGGCGAACGCTGGCATCTCTTTGGGCCGAAAAAAGGGAAAAGGGCGGTGCGGTCATAACAGTTGTGGGTCCGTGAATCAGTATACGATAGCCGAACGGCAACAATGCATCTGCTATTCTCCGACAATACGTTACGTTGGCTGGTCTCCTTACAGTTAGTCACAAGGGGCTTTGAGACGAACTAGGGACCGGAAACACTGGGGAGGGTACGCTCAAATGAAGTTCTCACAGCGCTCAGCGCTTGTGGCCATTTTCCTGATGGCCGTTTCAATACCTAATTTTGCACAAACCAGCACCGTGCTTTCCGGCACAGTTATTGATCCTTCTAATGCTTTGGTGCCAGACGCACAGGTCACTTCAACCAGCCGCACTACCAGAGCAATTCGCACTGACAAAACCGATGCGTCAGGCGCATATAATTTCGTTCAACTCCAACCAGGCCTTTATGGTCTGAAGGCCGAAAAGCAGGGTTTCAAAACTACCGCCATCGGCGAGTTAGAGGTTCTGGTCAACACAGCACCTAGAATCAATTTGAAGATCACCGAAGTCGGCTCCGTTGCCGAAACTATTGTGATTACTGCCTATCCATTTACCTACATCGCTCCGTCTACCCCAGCCCACAAATTCATCGTGTTCAGTTCATCGTGGCCGCATCCCTTTCAGTACAGAAAAAGCTGCATCCGATAAGCGGTGTAATGGCTGTCAAGCGGGAAATACACGGTCAAGTAGCAAGTTTGAGCAGATCGCATTCTCAGGATCACTTGAAGAAATGGGCGTCCCTTCGTTGCTGGAATGACGCACGCTTCTTCCTTGGGTTCAGGAACCGGGCAAGCTTCCCGGACAACTTCAGGAGCGGATTCAAGCCCCTGAATAATCCGCCGCACATACTCACCCTCCGCACAGAAAACGTAAGGATAACCAAGCCGCTCATAGGCCGCCAGATAGGCAGAGCGAAACACGGCACGCCGGTACATTTCCGGATCAAACTCCTGGCCTCTCATCGCATTCACAAGATGCCGGTCCAGATCAGATCCCAACGTGTTATTACACTGCCGGCAAGTAAGAGTAAGAAGCTTGCCACCGAGGGCCGATGGAACAATGTGTTCCCTGCTAAGCCGCCCATCCTCCACCGCATCAATCCCAAATCGATCAAGGCAAAGTGGACACGCAACCTCGTCCATAATCTTTGGCCGAAGCTCCGTAAGATCGGCCGCAGCAATCTGAAATAGCCGTTTCGCAATGGATTTACTGTTGGGCAAATTGGTCTAAGAGATGCGCCTGCGCGTTCAGTTTACAGGTAAGCTAAACCCGCAATCAAGCGAGAGTTCCGGGATCTAAAATCTCGATTGCACGTCAGCTGTTCCCTGTAAGCAAATGAGCGGTTGTCGCGCAATTGCCTAATTGGCTGAAGGCCGAATCGCCC
>JBBRJC010000592.1:0-3231 GCA_038220135.1 Bryobacterales bacterium
AGACACCGTGGTAATTTTCACAGCCGATCAGGGTTGGAACGCAGGGCATCACGGCGTTTGGGGTAAGGGCAATGGCACTTGGCCGTTTAACATGTACGAGGAATCTTTGCGCGTGCCACTGATTTGGAATCACCCTGGGCAAATCAAGCCAGGCACTACGCCCACTGGGTTGGTGTCGTCCTACGATTTCATGCCTACGATTCTTGAATACGTTGGGGTGACCGCGCCCGATGATCCGCAGCGTGCTGGGCGCAGTTACGTGCAGCTTTTGAAGGGCAATTCATCGCGCTGGCGAGACAGGCTTTACTTCGAATACGCCAACGTTCGCGGCATCCGCACGGAAACATTGAAATACGTGGAACGCACCAAGGAGTTCCCAAGCGAGATGTTCGATCTGGAAAAAGATCCCGGCGAAACCAAGAGTGTGATTGGTGAGGCGAGGTATGAAAAGCAACTGCTGGCACTGCGCAAAGACCTTGCCGCATTCTTCGAAAAACGAGGCGCCCCGGCCATTGAAAATTGGCGTGGAACCACGAAACAAAACCTGACCGTTTACCAATCTGTGAAACAATAATTGAGTCACCCATGGCTAGAGAATTTGAACTAATCCCACGCGAAACGGCTCCAGTTTCGACGAAATATCGACGCATTCAGACGCAACTTCCCGTGCCGGAATCGATCCCGGTGCTTGAAGCATTGCGCAAGTACGAACCCATAGCTATGGGCGGGCAACCGCCAGTGGTCTGGGACCGTGCCCAGAATTTTCAAGTGTTCGACGCCTACGGCAATGCCTGGATCGACTGGTCTAGCGGTGTGCTGATCACCAATGCCGGTCATGGACGTCAGGAAATTATTGATGCCATTACTGCGCAGGCAAACCATGGTTTGCTGACCAACTATTGCTTCCCTTCCGCGATCCGCGCGCAACTGGTGCAGCGTCTTTCGGAGATGATGCCGGAGCCTTTGAAAAAGGTGTTTCTGCTCACTGTTGGATCGGAAACGGTGGAGTGTGCCATTAAGCTTTCAAGAACCCACGGCACCAAGGTTGGCGGACGCGGCAAGCATGTGATTGTCAGCTACGAAAAGGCGTTTCATGGCCGTACCTTGGGATCGCAACAGGCTGGTGGCATTCCTTCGTTGAAGGATTGGATCGTAAATCTGGATGCAGGATTCGTGCAGGTGCCATTCCCCGATGGGTATCGCACAGAAGATAACTCGTTTGAATTTTTCTTAAAAACACTCCGCGAAAAGGGCGTCGAACCGGCAAACGTTGCAGGCGTAATTCTGGAAACTTATCAGGGTGGAAGCGCAGCTTTTGCTCCGGTTGAATACATGCAAAAATTGCGTGCATGGTGCGATGGCAACAAAGCTGTGTTGACCTGCGATGAAGTGCAGGCAGGCTTTGGACGAACCGGCAAAATGTGGGGCTTTGAACATTACGGCATCGTGCCCGATCTCACAACTTGGGGCAAAGGAATTTCCAGTTCCTTGCCACTTGCAGCAGTTATCGGCAGGCCCGATATTATGGATTTGCATCCGGCAGGCAGCATGACTTCGACGCACACGGGCAACCCGGTTTGTTGTGCCGCAGCGCTTGCCTCGATCGACCTTGTGGTGAAGGAAGGCCTGGCTGAAAACGCTGCAAGAATGGGCGCGATTCTTCATCACCGTCTGCATGCAATGAAGGCGCGCCATCAGCAGTTTGGCTGCGTTGACGGCAAGGGGTTGGTGGCCGGCGTAGCAATCGTGAAACCTGGCAGCAAAGAACCGGATGCGGACCTGACCTGGGACATCATCTGGGAAACGATCAAGCGCGGTGTGATGATGTTTTCCCCTGTAGGTTTTGGTGGCGGGACGGTGAAGATTTGCCCGCCACTGACTATCAATGAAGAAGCGCTGAACGAAAGCCTGGACGCGTTTGAAGAAGCCGTGGCAGCAGCGCTAGCGGCGCGGGCATCATGACTCGTCCGCAAATTCTGATTGTTGGCGGCGGCATGATTACGCACGACCAGATCCTGCCAGCCGTGTATGCAATGCAACGGCGCGATGAGGTGGACAAGGTTTCAGTTTGCGCTCAGCATGGGCGCACGGTGGCAAATCTGGCCACAGCTCCGGCAATTGTGAAAGCTTTTCCAGGCCAGAGTTTTGAAGCGTTTCCCAATCCAATCAGCGGCGGGGCACCACAGCCTGAATTGTTTAAGTCCGTCATAGCGCAGTTGCCGGAACGGCAAATCGTGATCATTGCGCTTCCTGACCAATTGCACTTTGAGGCAGTAATGACGGCCCTCAAACACAATCAACATGTGATTTGCGTGAAGCCTCTTGTGTTGACCGCGCGGGAATCTATGGAGATAGAGAACGAAGCGCGCAGCCGCGGATTGCTTTGTGTGATTGAATATCACAAGCGTTTTGACGATCGGGCGCACAAAGCCCGGCGATACTTTCGCGACGGCTTGTTTGGCGAGTTCAAACTGGGCACCGCGCGGCTGATGGAGAAGTGGTATTACCGCAACTCCAACTTTCAGAACTGGTTCACCAAAGAGAACTCCGATGCGTTTACTTATATCGGATGCCACTATGTGGATCTAGTGCATTTCATCACCGGACTGCTGCCAGTTGCGGTGAGTTCATACGGCATAGTGGACAAGTTCCCCAACGGCAACGAAGGCTATCTGTGGTGCGACACGCGCGTAATTTGGGAGAACGGTGCGGCCTTGAATTTACAGACTTCGCTGAGTTATCCCAATGAAGGTGCGGGGCCGAATACCCAAGGTATGACGCTCTATTGCTCAGGATCCGGCGAGGGTGCTTTGATCGATCATAGTGATCAATACCGCGGCCTTTCTTACAGCTTTGGCACGAAGCCGAAGGGCGACGGTGCAACGTTTTATACCGAGCCGAGCCCGGACTATTTTCAGTACAACGACCTTGGTGGGCCGGGCCTGGAACCAGTTGGTTATGGCGTGCGGTCTGTTGAATTTATGATTCGCACGGCGAAGCGAATGGAAGCGGAATGCCCTGATTTGGAGGCCCGTCAGGCACGGTTATTGGAGATCGATGCAACAGGGGTGCTGGCCACTCCGGCAAATAGCCGCTACAACGAATTAGTGGTGGAGGCAGGGCGCATGAGTATCTTAAATGGCGGACGGCAGGTGAATATTTCCTATGATCCGAAGCCTTCGGTAATGCTTTCATGACTGAGGAAGATCTGATCGAATACCTTGAATGCAG
>JBBRJC010000593.1:0-3212 GCA_038220135.1 Bryobacterales bacterium
GAGCTCCGGCGGCGAGACACTTTCGTGTTCCTGCAATATTAAGGGCCTGCCGCCAGGCCCTTTGCGCTTCTAGGAACACGCGCAAAACGGAGCTCCGGCGGCGAGAGGCTTCGCGTGTTCCTTCAATATTAAGGGCCTGCCGCCAGGCCCTTTGCGCTTCTAGGAAAGTATCGGTTTGATCACTTGTCCGTGCACATCGGTGAGCCGGTAATCCCGGCCACCGAACCTAAACGTCAACCGCTCGTGGTTGATTCCCAACAGGTGTAGAATGGTCGCATGTAAATCGTAAACCGTCAGAATATTTTCCACCGCGCGATAGCCGTATTCGTCTGTCGCACCGTAAATCATTCCACGCTTCACGCCGCCGCCAGCCATCCACAGACTGAAGCCAGATACATTGTGGTCGCGCCCGTCTTTGCCTTGCGCAAATGGAGCACGGCCAAATTCCCCACTCCAAACTACTAACGTCTTTTCAAAGAGCCCACGCGCTTTCAGATCTTTAATCAACGCAGCAATCGGCTGATCCACAATCACCGAATTGGCCAAGTGGCCGCCTTTTAAATTGCCGTGTTGATCCCAGGTATTGCCGCCGCCCTTGCCGTTGGGAGAAACCATTGACAGCTCAATGAAGCGCACACCCCGCTCAACCAACCGCCGTGCAAGCAAACATTGCCGCCCATAGGCAGCCGTATCTTTGTTCACCGAATCGAGTGCATACAGCTTTTTCGTCGCCTCAGATTCGCCGCTCAAATCCGTCAACTCCGGCACCGATTTCTGCATCCGGTAGCCAGTTTCATAATTGCTGATCGCCGACTCCACCTGGTTGTGACCATCAACCACAGTCAGAAAAGCACGGTCCATGTTCGCAATCAAATCCAGCTTGCGCCGCTGCTGCTGGTCCGGCTCTTTGGGCCGTACGTTCTCCAGTGCCTCTTCGCGTTCGGGATGGATAAACGACCCCTGATGCACCGCTGGCAAAAAGCCGCTGCCCCACATGTTAATGCCACCCAGCGGAATCTCACCACTGGCCAACACCACATAGCCCGGCAGTTCTTTCGACGGACTGCCCAACCCGTAAGTTGTCCACGCCCCCATCGACGGAAAGCCCGTGAATGGCTGGCCGGAATGGAAGAAGAAGTTCGCCTGGGCATGCTCCATAAACTTCGCAGTCATGGAACGGATCACACACAGATCATCGGCCACCTCGCCCATGTGCGGGAACAGCGAACTAACAGGGATACCGCTTTGGCCGTAATTCTTGAACTCCCACGGGCTTGGAAAAATCGTGCCATTGTCGTTGAACATGGTGCGATCAATCGGCACCGGCATCGGTTGCCCGGCTTCTTTTGCAAGGCGCGGCTTGGGGTCGAAGGAGTCGATATGGGAGACCCCACCAGACATGTAGCAGAAGATGACATGCTCAACCTTGGGCTTATGATGCGGCTTCTGTTCCGCGGCCAGCAGCCCGGATAGGGCCAGGTTGCCGAAGCCCATCGACGCGGCAGTCAACATTTCCCGGCGGCTGAACTTAGCGGACATACAGAAACTCCTTCAGATTAAAAATCACATGAGCCAAGCCAGCGCGTGTTGAGCCTGCCAGAAACGACGCCGCTCTATCCCGTTCCTCGGCCGTTGGTTTGCGCCCCAACGCACGAACAAACATTGCGTCGATATCTTCGTTACGCTGACCCCACTTCGTGGCTTGATCCATCACAAACGGGCTGTTCATCAGCGTCAGTGATTGTGCTGGCACATTGGTCACATCGCGTTCGCCACGCGTGGTAGATGGGATCGGAACGTCAAACACATCCAGAAACGGGTTGGTGGCATTGCGACGAATTTCCAGATACACGCTGCGGCGCCCGGCTCCATCCAGCGGCCCTTTGGGTTTGTCGCCCTTCGTTTTTCCTTCATCGTGCGAGTAATAAACAGTCACCGAAGGACCGAACATTTTCGGATCCAGTTCGCCGGAAATGGCAAGAATCGAATCGCGAATCTCTTCGGCTTCCAACCGTCGCAAAGGCATGTACTGCCAGTCTGTATCCGCCGTTGATCCGCCAGAGCTCATACGATAGGCTTCCGAAGTGGCCATCATCCGCACCATCTTCTTGATTGACCAACCCTGCTCCACAAATTGCGTAGCCAGGTAATCGAGCAGTTCCGGGTGCGAGGGCTTTTCACCAAGCTTGCCGAAATTATCCACCGTACTGACAATGCCGCGACGAAACAATGTACGCCAAATCCGATTCACCATCACGCGCGCAGTCAACGGATTCTGGGGGCTACCCACTTCGTCTGCCAACCGCAACCGCATCGTTTGCGGGTCTGCATAAGGCTTGCTACCAAGCGCCGTCAGATATTGCCGCGGAACAGGGGCACCCCGATTGTTGATGCCACCACGAATCAACAACTCCTGATCACGGCCCGCTTCTTCGATAATGCCCGGAGCACGCATCGGAACCGGAATCTCTTTCTCCAGTTTTCGATACCTGTCCACAAGCCCCTGCGCCACATCGGTCCCTGAACGCAAAGCACCTGAGCGGACTGCATAATCAAGCAGCGTTGCCTGTTCCTGCGTAAGGCGCTCTTCGCGCCAACCCGCAATAGCCGCAAGCAGCAAATCGCCCGTGCGCTTCACAAAAGCTTCTTCCGACGCTGGCACTGCACCTTCCAACAGCAATGCCGGCAGCGCAGAATCGTCCTTCGGCTTCAGCGCATTGTTGTGGAATGCTATCTGCTGTACGCCAATCCAGGAACGGCCTTCGGGCGCGCCGGGCTTTCCGAGGATCGTCAAGTCACCAGCAGTCGCGAATTCGATATAAGCCGTGAAGCCTTTCCAAAACGTTGTATCCCAACGTTGCCAACCAAGCGCATCTTCCTTGGGATTCAGAATCTGGTTATAGATACCACCGCGAGGCACTGCATAATTTTCTACGATCAATCGCGCAGCAGATCCACCTGCACCGGCGATGCGCATGCTCACCGAATCGGTTTCAATTTTGAAGCGCGGAGTAGTGGCAACACCTGCATGTTTGCGGGATAGCAAATGAGTGTACAACCCAGCCGGCAGTATCCCTGTGATCAGGCGCCCGCCTTCCGGCTCAATTGCAAAGTCCGCCTGCGTGACCAGCGCCGTGCTACCACGGTTCGCCCAACCCGTTAGCGAATCCTTACGAAGATCCCAAACCTGCGGAAAATTCTTCGCATTGTAT
>JBBRJC010000594.1:0-3204 GCA_038220135.1 Bryobacterales bacterium
AGTATTCATCGCCTCTGAGAAGTTGGAGCATTGACCTGAAACTGCTGGACGATGCTGAAATGACAACGCTTGAAAACTTCTTTGTGGCCCTAGGCGGACAGTATGGATCGTTTTCTTTCACTGACCCTTGGGACCAAACAACTTACGCGAATTGCACCATTGAAGATCCTGAGTTGACATTACGCTACGAAGGACCGCAAAGCAGTTCTGTGAGTTTAGTCGTGCGTGAGAATCGAGGCTAGCATGACATATTTCCCACAACTTTCCACAGGCAATATCAGTCAATATCCGATACAAAAGCGGCAGCAGGTTCGGGTGATCATCAACAAGTTGGCAGATGGCAGTACAACAAAACAGTTAGATGTTTCGCCGATGATATCGAGTTGGGAGTTACAATACGAATCCCTATCTGATGAGGAGCGAACACGGATCGAGGAGTTCTTCATTGCGTGCCAGGGAAGGCTCAAAACATTCACACTGCTTGACCCAACCTTAAACTTGATCAAACATAGTGAAGATTTTGGGAATACTGTTTGGACGATGGACCCGGGGCTTAATGTTGCAAGCGGAATAGAATCGCCCAATGGAACAGCTACTGGTGCAAGATTCACTACTTCGGCTGCATTGTCTCGACGAATTCGCCAAGTTATTGAGGCACCCGGAACCTTTAACTATTGTTTTAGTTTTTATGCGAAGGCTGAAGTAACGGCATCAATCAATGTTCATCGCCAAGCGGGTTCGTTCACTAAGATCGACGATGTTCGATTGAACTCGATTTGGACGAGGTATTGGTATAGCGGCAGTCTGCAACAGGCAGTACCGACGATCTCAGTTGGAATCGAAATACCAATTGGGGGCCAAGTTGACTTGTATGGAATGCAAGTGATCGCACAACCGGGGCCGGGCGTTTACCAAAAGAGTAACGCCTTAAATGGCGTGTATGAGAAAGTCCGATTTGCTGAGGATCGCTTGGTCTTCACTAGCAACGGCTTAAATGATAATTCAATAAAGATTCGACTTACGACAACTGGCTGAGAATAATTATGCCTACAAATCAAGAAATGAAAGAGCTGGAAGTTCCAGAAACACCGGTATTGCTATTTGAGTGTACCTTCCGTGATGGATTCGTCGAACGTTGGAGCACCCACGCGGTAACGATGTTTGGGAATTCATTCAAAGCCGCCATCCTTGGGCACAATTTATTCGAGATGCGAACACTATCGGAGGATGGCATAGACGCGTCCGCCCGGCTAAATCTAACATTGGCCAATGCAGACTCGTACTATTCCCAAATTGGATCCAGCCACGATTGGAAAGGTGGAAGACTGAATGTACACTTTCTCTTCTTCGACTTAGTAAATGGCGTGCCAGCGACTGAACCGGTTGTAGTCTTTCGAGGAGTATCAAATGCGCCAGACACAATAACTGAAAGTGAATTAAGGCTGACATTCAATAACCGCCTCAATATGCAACGTGTTCTCCTGCCTGCAGTCCGTATACAAAAGCGGTGCCCGTGGATGTTTCCGCGGACGCAGGAGGAGCGACAGGAAGCGATTACTGGGGGGCCGAAAGGCCCATATTCCGGCTTCTTTAGATGTGGCTACTCAGCTGGTGAAGCAAGCGGATCCGGCAATTTGAACGCAGGACTTCCATTCACATCTTGCGATTACACCAGATCGTCTTGCGAGGAACGTGGCATGTTTAGAGTTGATGCTGCTTCGGGGATTACGAGAAGATTTGGCGGCATCGAATTTGTGCCGGCAAGTCTACTGGTGCGCGGTTATAGCGATAAACAAGCACACTCCTCGGCAGTCCTTGATAATGAAGCCAAATACAACGATTTCGTTCCACTAGTTTACGGCACGGCATGGTACGAGCCGCCGGTTGTGTTGGCGCGCAATGACGGAAACCTCACGAGAATGGAAATTCTACTGGGAATGGGCGAGATTGAAAGCGTGATCAAGGTGTTAGTAAACAATGTTGAGATTCCTGCCGGCCAGGCGGGAATGAACATGACTTCAACGGGTTGGTTCAACCTGATTAACACGGGGAATCGGACAGGCAATTTCAATCTCGATTTTGCAGATGGAAACGGAAATCCGTTGGGTGATCCTTACGGGAGCATGGCATACCTATCCTTGATTGTGCCAAACCGTGTCAGTGACGGGCGAACGCTTCCCCAAGTTCAGGTTTTGATTGACGGGATGAAGTTAGATCAGTTTGATTCGACAGGGGCAATTGTTAGGACAGGTTTCACCAACAATCCTGCCTGGGTCTTGCTGGATGTATTGCGTCGATCTGGTTGGAACCTGGAAGAGCTAGACTTGTCTGGCTTCAAGAGATCAGCCGATTATTGCGACGGCCTAATTGAAACAAAAGACCTGCACGGCAACTCCGTGAATATAGCTCGCATGCAAACCAATCTCGTGTTGCGAAAGCGACGGAGCGTTGCGGAAATCATGCGCGGCATCAGAACGGCCTCCGGGTTATTCCTGACCTTTGGAGTAGACGGGAAACTGAGTCTGAATCCAGAATCGACCCTTGCGCAGCAGAGTGGGGTCAAACCAAATGGGTCGAACGCGACAGAAACGTTGAATGGCGGTTGGCCGGCCTATGAATTTGGCGATGGCTCAAACGGTTTCTCTGCCATTTTAAGGAAGGAATCGGGAGAATCATCGCTTCGCATATCTAGCCGAAGTACAGCAGATGCGCCCAATCGGTTCAGTGTAGAGTTTCAAGATAGCTTCAACGAATATCAACATGACAGTTTCTCATTGGTTGACATTGAAGACTCCCTTGCGACTGGGCAGGAGACAACTGCAATGCTGCCCGCTTTGGGTATACCCAACTTCGACCAGGCGGCGAGAATAACGAAGCTTCAGTTATTGAAATCAATTAAAGGCAACCAATATGTGGAATTTGGGACCAGTGTACGCGGCTTTCATTTGCGCCCTGGAGACATTATCACCCTTACATATTTGAAGGAAGGACTTGACCGTACGCCATTTCGGATTGCCCGTATCGCGCCAGGGACAAACTATCGAACAGCTCAAATCACAGCGCAGCGCCACACCGATCAATGGTATCTGGAAACGTCCGGAGACGGTGCAAATTCAAATGGCAGGGAACCGTCTTACGAAATTGGATTGCCCAGACCATTGGTGGGAACAATCCTTGACAGCGATGGCATCCCTCAGTTTGGGG
>JBBRJC010000595.1:0-3200 GCA_038220135.1 Bryobacterales bacterium
TTCGTATGGTTTTCCTCTAACTGGCTATGCGCATCCCAACCGCTGCCGCTGCCACAATACACCTCTACGAAACGAACGCCATGTTCCACCAGACGCCGCGCCAATAGGCAATTGCCGCCAAACTTAGCCGTCGCCTTGTCGTCCATTCCATACAGCTTTCGTGTTGCTTCAGTCTCCTTCGAGAGGTCAACAGCATCAGGCGCTGCGGCCTGCATGCGATAAGCCAATTCGTACGATTCCATCCGCGCATCCAGTTCATCATCAGCCGGATATTGTGTAGCATGATGGCTGTTCAAGGATTTCAGCAAATCCAGCCGGCCGCGCTGCTGCTGTTCCCCAACATGCTCGGGTGGTGTTAAATCGAGGATCGGCGGCCCGTCCTTTTGAAAATGCGTACCCTGATAAGTGGGCGGTAGAAATCCCGAACTCCAGTTGGTCGGCCCGCCTCGTACCACCTTGTCGTCAGTCAAGATTACAAACGAAGGCAGGTTCTGATTCCCGGCACCCAGCCCATAAGTCATCCATGCACCCAGCGAAGGACGCCCCGCAAGGATTGACCCCGTATTCATCTGCCGCACCGATCCAACGTGATTCAACCCATCGGCCCAACAGGAACGAATCACTGCAAGTTTATCCACCTGGGTTGCAATGTGCGGATACCAATCCGACACCCAAAGTCCGCTCTGCCCATGCTGCTTCCACGTGCGCCGCGAATCGATGATTGGCATTCGGTGCGACCCTGTTGCACTGGTCACTGGAAGCTTGAAAGATTCCGGAGTTAGTTTTCCAGCAAGCTGCTTAAGTGCTGGTTTCGGGTCAAACAAATCCAGGTGACTTGGCCCGCCTTCCATGAACAGCCAGATGACCGATTTCGCTTTCGGCTTATGATGCGGTGGCTTCGGCGCAAGTGCTTTGTTCGCCGGTTCCGCAGCGCGTGCCTGTTCCATCAGATTGCTTAAAGCGATGGCGCCAAGGCCACTGCCCGCACTTGTTAGAAAGTTGCGTCGAGACCGTATGGCTGAACGGATTGTGCGAGGTGTCGTCATTGTGTAAGCCTTCTAGAAACGGTAAACGAATTCGTTCGAATTGAGAAGCATCAGGCAGAAATCCACCAACGCCGCCGCCTTTTCCGGACTCAGTCCGGCAGGTAATTTATCAGGCGTTACAACCTTCCTACCTCCAGCCGCTTGTTTGGTGATGGCATCTGCCTGCCGTGCAAAAAATGTCTGCGCCGTATCTTTCTCCCACGAATCGGGGCGTCGCGAATAGGCCATTAAATAGGCGGTTTCAGTTTGTTTCGCTGGATCTGAGCCAGCCTTTTCAATCACGCGAGAAGCGAATTGACGTGCCCACTCTGCGGTCAGCGTGCTATTCAAAAGCGTCAGTGCCTGTGGTGCCGTTATGGTGCGGCTGCGCTTGGAACACGATTCATGCGTGTCTGGGAAATCGATGGCATTCAGCATCGGATACGGATCATTGCGGCGCACGAAAATATAGATGCTGCGTTTGTTTTGATCTGCATCAGCCTTGCTCAAATCCCATCCGCCAACAGGCTTCGGCATCCCTGACGGCAAAGGTGGAAACACGCTTGGGCCGCCTGCCGATGTGGACAAAATCCCAGCAACGCTCAACAGAGAATCGCGGATTGTTTCTGCCTCCAATCGCGTTGGCTCAATCCGCCATTTAAGGCGATTGTTGGGGTCAACTTCCCGCGCATTTTCACGGTTCTGGGAACTCTGCCTGTAAGTGCTCGAAGTCATGATCAGCTTGTGCAGTTGCTTCATGCTCCAGCCATTTTTTACGAACTCGTCGGTCAACCAATCCAGAAGCTCTGGATGCGTTGGCCGTCCTCCCATTACACCGAAATCACCAGGCGTCGATACAATCCCCGTACCAAAGTGATGATTCCAAATCCGATTCACCATCACCCTTGCTGTCAGCGGATTTTGGGGATCAGTTAACCAGTTTGCAAGGGCGGTTCGACGTCCGGTTGAAGCCATCTGATCCGGTCGTTTAATCTGCGCATCGCCCGGGTCCAAAATAGAAAGGAACCCCGGCTGAACTTCCTCTTGTGGCGCCGTGTAAAGCCCAACTCCCAAAACATGGGTTGGCGGCGCGCTGCCTCCCACATCAGTAACCACGCTCGCCCGGGGAAGATCTTTCGGCTTCAGGTGCGCAAACTTCTTCAGCTCTTCTTCCAATTCGTCAAAGCGCTTTTTCTCAGCCCCTGTCAGCTTGTTCGCAACGCCCTTGAAGGCGGGATCCAGATATGGCTTCGGACGCAATGGGCATGTGCCACAAGTTTTGCTGGAAAGCAGGTGCGTCATCCATGCTTGAATCGGAGTTCGTTCATCGGCTTTCTGCTTCACTGCCTCAATCGCATAGTCGGGGTAACGCAGCAGCAGTTGCTCGTTTGAAAATGCCCGCTTCGGCATTAGCAATGCAGACATCTCATCCCAGATCGGCTTTGTCAGCGCTTCCCATTCCGCTAGTTTCTGCTCATATTGGCTAACCTGCTCCGCCGTCGCTACCGGAAAGCGGTCGTCGTGATCAACGTTTGAAAAAAACGCCTGCAGACGATAATAATCCTTCTGCAAAATCGCATCGAATTTATGGTTGTGGCACCGCGCACATTCGATCGTCAATCCAAGAAAGGCAGACCCTGTCACCGACGTAACATCGTGCAGCATTTCCTGCCGGGCCATCAATAAATCTTTCTGGTTGCCCTCTTCCGGGTAATGGCGATTGAAGGCCGTGGCGATGCGGGCTTCCATGCTTTCGGGCCACAATTCATCACCTGCGATTTGCTCTTTTACAAATCGATCGTACGGCTTGTCATTATTGAAAGCCGCAATTACGTAGTCGCGATAACGCCATACATTGGGACGGGTAACGTCATCTTCAAACCCCGTACTTTCTGCAAATCTTGCAACATCCAGCCAATGCCTCGCCCATCGTTCACCGTATTGCGGTGAGGCCAGCAGCCGGTCAAGTAGCATTTCATAAGCTTTGGGCGATGTATCAGAAAGAAACTGTTCCACCTGTTCCGGTGTTGGCGGCAGGCCAATCAGATCAAGAGACGCACGGCGAATTAGCGTGATTTTACTGGCGGCCGGACCGGGCGCGATGCCCGCAGCTTCCAGTTTTTTCAGAATGAAAGCATCAACCGGCGTATGCACCCATGCTCGTTCTTTAACAAC
>JBBRJC010000596.1:0-3190 GCA_038220135.1 Bryobacterales bacterium
ATGGTGGCATATGTGCGCGAAGAGTGGCACAGTGGATTGGCAAATAGGTTTGGCTTGTACCCAACGGCAACCGGCTTGATGATCCATGTCACTTTTTAGGTACAATTCCCGCTTGTGTATTTGAGTAATAAAACTACACTCATTTGAGGAGACCTTTGTGCCCCCGATCGAACGAAAGAATATTGAGGATTTCACTCCTGCGGAACTCGCAGCCTATGAACACGCCATGCGTATCCTTATGGGCAGCACGAATCCCTTAGAAAACTATAAGCACCACGCCGATTATCACAATGTTATGTCATCCAATCCACCTCGTGGATGTGAGCATCGGAACGACCTGTTTTTACCCTGGCACCGTTACCATCTCTACAACTTTGAGCGAGCCCTGCAGGCCACTGATCCCAATCATGCCACTCTGTCAACCCGCAACGTAACCATTCCATATTGGGATTGGAGTGTTGCACCCAGGCATGGCATCCGTTACCCTGCGGCCTTTGAAAACAACACGTCGCCGCTGTGGAATGAAGATAGGAATGCCGTCAAGGCCGAACCATTCTATTCGACAGACAAGATTGACGATATCATCCGTGAGAACCCTGACTGGAATATGTTCGCCGGTGGACCCAAAGGCCCCCAACAATCAAGTTACGGCGCGCTGGAACAGCCCGCACACAACGAGATGCATTCCTTTTTTGTAGGTGGCCCAATGGGAAGTAATTCAACCGCTGCAGAAGATCCAATCTACTGGTCCTTCCACGCTTTCATTGATCGTATCTTTGCCCGATGGCAGCGAATTCACCAACACCCCATCACGTGCCAACAATGTGTCCTGCGCGGGTTTGATAACGCACCTACCGCGAATTCAGTACGAAATACTGAAGATTTGGGGTATTTCTACGCATTCTCAGACACCGAGATCGCACCGGCACTAATCCCACATATTGCTGTTATGGCAGAATCTGCCGAGCTTCACGGCCACCAACCTCCGGCAAGTTCAGGCACACTTGTTTATCTATGGCCCGGTCCTGCCACCTTTACATATCCCCTTCCCAGGCTGGATCATCGGCCCACTCGAGCGAATTTATGGCTAATCGATTTATCGCCACCGGTAGGAGCTTCTTTTCGTCTATCAGCCTTCATCCACCCAGTCGCCCAGCCAGTTAATCCAGACTCCGATAATTTCCGTCGAAATTATTTTGCCGGCGATTTTGTCTTCTGGATGGCTCATCATCTGAGTCCAGGCGAAACCGCAGGCGCCTTCATCCCTATAACGGACACGTTGGCGCGGACATTCGGCGCATCGGAACCCTACCAACTAACGCTGATTTCGCGAGTGCTGCCTGCTCGTCAGGGAACTGGCCATGGAGGGCATCATCATGAAGAACATACCGGCCATACTGGTGGCGCAACAGAACGCCTTCAGTTCCGGTCAATATTGATCCAGTTGGACGGAACGACTGCTCCAAATATTCGCCTGGGAGGGCCACAAGATCATGGCAGATAACCGTGTTCCTCGATTTGAACTGCATATTAAGCCGCTCATTCGTCTACTGGACAGAGACAAAATGCTGGGCTGGTTTGACCTGTACAGCTATGAACAAGTGGTATTGAATGCAAAAGGAATACGGCAGGTGCTTAAAGGCCATGCCATGCCACCGCCCGCTTGGGGTGGGCCATGGCCGCAGGAATGGATCGACCTTTTCGGCCGTTGGGTGGATGCCGGTTTCCCGCGTCTCGAATTGGCCAGTGTCGCGGCTGGGGCCGGGTACAGTGCCGCTCGATCAGGCTCACAAATCTCCATAACCGCACGGGGCAGAGTGCCAGTGGAAGGCTACCGTGTTTGGTTGGATCTTACTTCCGTGTCGCCTGATCATCGCGCCTACAATCTGGTTCAAGAGCCACCAATCCCGGTACCAGTTGGCCCAGACCGCACGTTCGTCGCCAGAGATCAATTCGACGCTGCCGCTTCGGATGTGACCGTAACTGTAGTGGACGCAAACGGCTCGCATGTCGTACCAGTTGCCGCGGCCTCTTTCCTCAACGTGCCTGGAGCCCCCACGATGATCCGCGAGCAAATTGCAATCCAGGGTTGGATAGTTTCGCGAAAGGGGCACGTCGATGGTCTTGAGCAATTCCGTCTAGGGGAGCATGTACTTGAGGTGGAATACGACGCAGCATTCACGCAGATCAATGGAAATGTAGAGGCGTTGGCAATCTTTCGAAGCCAAGACAAGTTCTCAAAAATATTGTGATTCACCGCGTCTGCTAATCTAAAGCGGATGCGAAAATCCTTAGCAATTTGGGTATTGCTGCTTGCACTTGTAAGCGGCGGTGCCCACGCACTTGGTCCGCGCACGGAACGGGCTGCACACTCGCACTCTGTCATTTGGCTTCTGCAATCCCAGCGTGCCGGTCAGGTAAATGAAGCCAGGCAACTGGTTTCATCCGCGCCCACGAAACAGAAGCCGCTTCTACACATTGCGGTTCCGCCGTTTGCGAACCTACAAACGTCCTATGCGCTGTTCGGCCGTCCTCCACCAAACTTCCCTGTTTAATTCAATTTTTGCCTTGAAGCATTGATTTCTTAAAAGGGGAGACCTATGTCCATTTTCGGACGAATCTTGTTTCCCAGCAGCACAAGTGTGTCTGGCTGGAAGAACTTTATACCTGCACTCGAACGCATTCGTGCAGGCAAACCGGAAGCCGGTGTGGAATCGCATATTGCCGAAGCGGTTGAAGCGATCGAATCGGAACTAGTCTAGTAGCGCCAGGATGCCCGCAGCGCAATCGTTTCAAATTAGGGATTGTAAGCCCAAACCAGCGGAATTGGATCAATTTCCTTGGTTTGGGCTTACAACCCCTACGCGGCTTTACCGTTTGCTTTTGAACGCGGTCCCCGCCACTCCGGACGACAGATGCAGAAAACGCGGCAAAACATTCTCTGCCCCCGGCGCGGAATTTGAATCATTTCCGCAGCCAAAGTGAAATACGAAGCCACTCAAACCGCAATAAAAAAGTTCCGATTAGCCTTCATTAGCAAGTAATGCTACTTCTTCGCGCCGGATTCGGCTTGTTTCGTCACTTCTTTCTGGAACTTTTCCTGCTGTACGCGTAATTCCGTGCTGGTTTCCATCTCCTTGCGGTGTTGTTCGAAGACGGCCTTTTGCGAAAGAACGTCCAAACTCGTCTC
>JBBRJC010000597.1:0-3177 GCA_038220135.1 Bryobacterales bacterium
AACATTTTGAGGGCTTTGGAGGAAAAGGTACGTGAAGAGGCAACTCGCCGGTTATAACATTCTGCGAAGAGATATAAGATCCTTTTTAAGATCTGCAATCAAGGCACGCCGCTATCGGTGTATCGTTGAATAAGATGGACAACGCACTAGCTATCCACCGCCTTCACTTCGCCTTCACGATCACCTTCCACTACATATTTCCGCAACTGACTATGGGCCTGGCTCTGTTGTTGGTGATCTTGAAAACCATGGCGCTGCATACTGGCAAGGAACACTACAACCACGCTGCACGGTTTTGGGCCAAAATCTTCGCCATTAACTTTGCTATGGGAGTTGTGACCGGCATCCCGATGGAATTTCAATTCGGAACGAATTGGGCCCGATTCTCCAAAGCAGCCGGAGGGGTAATCGGACAGACTCTGGCGATGGAAGGAATGTTCTCGTTCTTTCTTGAATCCACTTTCTTGGGGCTATTTCTATATGGTGAAAAACGCCTCGGCCCCAGGCTGCATTGGCTCAGTGCATTTTGCGTTTTTCTCGGATCATGGCTAAGCGGCTACTTCATCATTGCCACCGATGCCTGGATGCAACATCCAGTGGGTTATGCCATCGCGCCCGATGGCGGAATTGTGTTGACCAGCTTTTCTGAATTGATGACCAACCCCTGGATTCTGTGGCAGTACACGCATAACATGACGGCGGCTGTAGTCACAGCAAGCTTCGTGATGGCGGCGGTTGGAGCGTTTTATTTACTCAACAAAACGAGCGTCGAATTTGGCAGGACATTCGTCCGCATTGGCGTGATCAGCGCCATTGTGGGCACACTTCTGCTAGCGTTCCCAACAGGTGATCAACAGGGCAAAATGGTGGCCATGCATCAACCAGCAACTTTGGCTGCGATGGAAGGTTTATTTCACAGCGAAGATGGTGCGGGACTGGTGGTAATCGGTCAGCCGGATACCGATCGAATGAGAATGGACAACGCCATCACAATTCCCAAAATGCTCAGCTTCCTTACCTATCAACGCTGGAACGCGCAAGTGAAAGGGCTAAACGAATTCCCTCGCGATCAGTGGCCCGATAATATTCCCTTGCTGTACTTCAGCTACCACATCATGGTCGGCTTGGGTACACTGCTGATTGCGGCGGCGGGACTAAGTGCGCTGCTGCTGTGGCGTGGGAAACTGTACGAAAACCGGGGCATGTTGTGGGTGTTGATGCTGGCATTTCCCTTCCCATATATAGCGACCACCGCAGGCTGGATGACCGCAGAAATCGGACGTCAACCGTGGCTCATTTATGGGCTGATGCGAACGGCTGACGGCACGTCATTGCGCGTATCGGCAGGCAACGGCATGTTCACGTTGCTTGGATTTATGGGGCTTTACGCGGTGCTGGGAGTACTGTTCCTATTTCTGATTTGGCGAGAATTGGAGCATGGTCCCGAGCGGAGGAACGCGTAGTGCCGACCCTATGGTTTTGTCTGGTTGCGGTGCTACTTGCCGGCTATGTATTGCTCGACGGATTCGATTTAGGCGCCGGCATTATTCATCTATTTGTGGCCCGCAATGATACCGAACGGCGAACAGTTCTGGGATCGATTGGCCCCGTGTTGCATGGCAATGAAGTTTGGTTGGTGGCCGCAGGCGGAACACTCTATTTCGCCTTCCCGGCCCTCTACGCTTCGGCGTTCAGCGGCTTCTATCTGGCTTTGATGATTGTGCTTTGGTTGTTGATTTTACGCGGGATTGCAATCGAGTTTCGCGGCCACATTGAAAGCCCTTTGTGGAAGAGTTTTTGGGACGTGATCTTTTGCGGATCCAGCGCGTTACTTGCCATCTTTTACGGCACTGCGTTGGGCAATGTCGTGCGCGGGGTTCCGCTGGATGGAGACGGCTATTTCTTTCTTCCGCTGTGGACAAATTTGATACCCGGTAAGGACGCGGGGATCATCGATTGGTACACGCTCACGATTGGCATAACAGCATTTGCGGCCCTAACAATGCACGGAGCGCTATGGGTGGGCTTGAAAACGGAAGGGGATTTAGAGGTCCGATGCCAAGCCATTGCTGAGCGTTTTTGGCTGATCTTGATCCCGCTGGTTCTGTTGGTCAGCGTGCAAAGTTTTCTGGTACAGCCACTCTTGGTAAAGAGCTTTGAAGAGCATCCATGGGGAGCGATTTTTCCAATCCTTGCGGTTGGTGGATTGGTGGGAATCCGGGTGTTCTTGAAGAGGCAAAATGAGTTGGCCGCATTCCTTGCCAGCGGGGTGTTTTTATTGGGAATGCTTTGCGCTGCAGCAATGGGATTGTATCCAAACGTGTTGCCATCCAACATGGATCCAACTCGAAGTTTAACGGTTACAAACGTTGCGGCCGCACAATATGGGCTCGAAATCGGACTGCTCTGGTTTGTTCCAGCATTCGCCCTTGCATTGGGATATTCAGCATTTGTTTATCGCCATTTCGCAGGCAAGGTCAGGCTAGAAGAGAGCGGACATTAAGAACGGTCTCTTCCAGTGGCCAGCATTACGAATCGTGCCATCGGCGTTTTTCTGCAATGAACTGACGTTTGTTCCAGGTCCTGCGAAAGGTGAAGCTGGAAATTAATTGCTGCCTCTCACCTAATTCCTAAGCTAACCGCATTTCATCGAAACTGTCCAACAAGAATCTTGGCGGACTTTTCTCACTTCATTCGCTTGCAAAAGTGAAGACCAGAGGAGATCACTTCGATGAAATTATTCAACCTGATTGGAACCGCCATCCTGATTGCTGGAATCGCAATAAGCGAAGAACTTCCCACGGTAACCGTGCACTACAACAATCAGGCGGCGCTTTCATCTGCAATCCTGAAGAGGACGCTGGATGAAGCAGCCTGGATTTTCTCGAAATCTGGAATCAAAATCCAATGGGTGAAATCGAACGGAGAGAGCATGCCGGAAGACCCTACCCATATACTGCTCAGCATCGTGGTCAAGGACCCCCGCCCGACTGCGCCGTCAGGATTGGCAATGGGTTTCGCCTATGCAAAGGAAGACCGGTCAAATCGCGCCGTTAAAATATTTCAAAATATTCAAATGTTTGCAGCAAGAAATTCAAATACAGGCGACCTCTACCTGCTGACAGGCGCAGCCATCGCCCATGAACTGGGGCACCTGGTATTTCACACCACTCATCA
>JBBRJC010000598.1:0-3176 GCA_038220135.1 Bryobacterales bacterium
GGACAATTCTCAAACGCCGGTTCTCCTAGCTCCTTTTGTTACAATCAAAAATTGAATGCCGCCGACCGAGCGCGAACTGCGCGAAACCATCGTCGAAATCGGGAAACTGGTTTACCAGAAGGGTTGGGTTGCGTCTAACGACGGCAATATCAGCTTCCGTCTCGACCAAGCCCGCGTGCTATGTACGCCAACCGGAATTTCCAAGGGCATGATGACGCCCGATGATCTGATCATTTGCGACATGCGCGGGAACAAGATTGAAGGCAGGCGCGAACGGACCAGCGAAATCATGATGCATCTGGTCATCTATGACTTGCGGCCCGATGTACGCGCCGTTGTGCATTGTCATCCACCCGTTGCCACCGGCTTTGCCGTCACCGGGCGCGCCTTGAATCAGGCGATTTTGCCGGAAGTGATCATTGGTCTGGGTTGTGTTCCGCTTGCTGCATACGGTTTGCCCGGCACAACTGCCCTAACGGACCCAATGCTGCCGTTCATTCCCAAATACGATGCCCTGCTGATGGCCAATCATGGTGCGGTTTGCTATGGTGCTGATCTGTGGCAGGCGTTTTTTAAGATGGAAACGCTGGAACATACCGCGCGCATTTCACTGGTGAGTGAGATGTTGGGTGGCCCCAAAGTTTTACCGCGGGAAGAAGTGGATAAGCTGTTTGATTCGCGCACTCGTTACGGAATCAAGTCCAAGGCAACGGCTGCGCCTGGCTGCCCGATTGTAGCCGAAGATCTGACAAGCGGCAGATTCACAGGTGGCGAGGAAAAGATTACGCTCACTCGCTCGGAATTAATTGCGCTGGTGGAACAAGCCGTGAAAGCACGTGGCGTTTCCTAAGCGCTTCAGTAGATAATGGAAAGTACGCGCCGGTTCGGCCAAGGAGATACATCAATGGGTGAAGCATTAGGAATGGTTGAAACTCGTGGCTTGGTGGCCATGATCGAAGCGGCAGACGCGATGGTCAAGGCAGCCAAGGTAACGCTGGTTGGTTGGGAAAAGATCGGCTCCGGTTATGTAACCGTGATGGTGCGTGGTGATGTGGCTGCTGTTCGTGCCGCAACCGATGCTGGTGCCTCTGCTGCACGCCGCGTGGGCGAGTTGATTGCTGTTCACGTTATTCCGCGTCCTCACCAGAATTTGGAAGATGTGTTGCCAATCGGTAAGAGCGCGAAATAAATGATCCTGGCGCGAGTTGTCGGTACCATCGTCGCTACGCGCAAGGACCCTCGTCTGGAAGGCCGCAAGCTGCTAATCATTAAGCCGATTAGCGCTGAAGGCAAGGACGAGGCAGGCTACGTTATTGCTGTCGATACCGTTGGCGCAGGCTTTAAGGAAACCGTGATTGCCGTGAGTGGTTCTTCGGCGCGCATGGCTGATGGCTGCAAGGATTTGCCGGTGGACTCAGCCATTGTTGGCATTGTGGACACGGTTACATTGGATGCACCCATCACGAAGGCGAAGTAGCGTATGTATCTGGGCCGTGTAATCGGGCGAATTGTGGCCACGGTGAAGGATCCCAAACTGGGTGGCCAACGGCTGTTGATCGTTCAACCACTTACACCTGAACTTAAACCCACTGGCCGGCAGGTTGTTTGTACCGATGCCGTTGGCGCCGGTGGTTCTGAGCTGATTTACTACACCAAGGGCAAGGAATCCAGCTTCCCGTTTCTCCCCATGGAAGTTCCCACTGAAATGACGATTGTCGGCATAGTGGACAGCGTGCGCGTGGAGCGTGGCTGATGCTGATCGGTAAAGTAATCGGCGAAGTTGTGGCAACTCACAAGCATGCCAGTCATGAAGGGCAGAAATTGCTGCTCGTGCAGCCGCTGGAACTGGATGGGACAGATAAAGGCGATGCCGTGATTGCCGTGGACGCTGTGGATGCCGGTGTTGGGGATCGTGTGCTGCTGATCATCGAAGGCTTTTCAGCTATGACCAGCGTGGGTCGCCCCAATTCGCCGATCGACATTGCTGTGATCGGCGTGATTGATGAAGTAGATCTGGTTTAACGATCGTTGCCGTAATTCGGATACTGAATTTCGTCCAGTTTGACTGACCGGCGCTTGCGCTTTTCGCGGTCCGTACGGCGCAATAGCTGCACCAGCATTGCAACCCCCACACCCGTCTTCAGAACGTCGATGATCAAGTAGAGCATACCCATCGATTCGAAACGCTTGTGCTCTGCCGGTGATTTATCTAATGGGACGAAATCGAGCATTCGGCCTACCCCGATCATTTGCGGAGTGAGCAGGAAGTGGCATGCCAGAACCGCCAGCAGCATGAAACCGCCCATCACCAGATACTGTTTGGGTTCTTTGGCTAAAACGATTCCAACCAGTAATGCCAGCCCGATAGCCATCTGCATCCATTCCCAATTGCTGAAGTAGAAACGATTCATTTCACTGGCAACATAGCGGAATAGGTTCTTCTTCTCGATGTCGGTAAGAGTGAAGATAATCTGTTGCATCTGCTGTGGTTGCGCGGTCAACACCCGCTCCACCGAAGTGTAATTCTGGCCTGCCACCCATCGCATAAAGAGTGTGCCGCCGATCCAAAGACCAATGAGAAATGTGAAAAATCGCCTACTGTGCATATGTCGCTATTTATGAATATTTTACACCAATCAGTGACCGTGCCGCTATTGTGCAAGCGATTAGAATGGGCTATCGGCCGGCAGCCTTTTTTGCTGTAGGTTTTTTCTTTACCGCCTTTTTCTTCACAGCGGTTTTTTTTGCTGTCTTCTTCACCGTAGCTTTCTTGGCTTTCGGCTTCACTGGTGGCTTCATGGGTGCGTCGTCGCCTTGTGCCATATCGAGACCAAAAATGTCCCCAAGCTCATCGGTATCCATAATCTTGCCTGCTGCTGCGTGGGTTTTAAGCGGCAAAGTTTTGGTCACATTGGCGATTAGATCCATTTCGTTGACCCCACGCAAGCGGAATAGCAGTTCTGGTTGGTGATCGAATCTAGCGCCCACTCCATACAGCACCGCTGCTAAATGCTTGCACATGCCGGCGGAGTCCGGGCAATTACAATAAAATCCTATTTCAGATGGTTTTGGAAAAAGACCAGTTTTTTGCCCACACATTCGCGCCATCACCCCTTTGGACAGTTTTCCCTGCAGCAGCTCAACCAGGGAATTGATCTCTCCAGCACAGTCGGTGC
>JBBRJC010000599.1:0-3172 GCA_038220135.1 Bryobacterales bacterium
TTTAGGAGCTTTGCCTCTTGAGAATGCGCCTGCACGCCTGCGGCGTGGATGACATTGCTCCTTGCCCTGCGGCAAGACTTTTTCTTGATGGTGGCAATTCTAATCAAGCAAACCATGGTAATTCTTCGCGAGCGCCGACGCGCTGGGCGGGGCGGGCGGGGCGCAGGTTCTGTACACTGCGGTCCAATAGAGCATTACGAAGCGTGATAAGTTGAGATCCGTGCAGCTGCCCGATATTCTCGCCGTGATCCGCCGTAAAATTGGTTTCGGTGAGGTGTGCCAACAGATTTACGATTTACTCGCTAAGTAACTCCACATTGTCCCCTTCCCTGATCCAACCCGTTGCCACTACAGACGAATCAAGCGCCATCACACCGTCCAATTCATTGACAATCCGTCGCAACACACTCATGTCCTGCTTCAGCGTATCTGGATCAAACGTAGTCATCACACAACGCCCCCGCAATTGAGCCATGTCGATAATCACTGAGCCGATTCGCAATCGCCGCCCCGGCCAGGATCGCTCAGCCAAACCTTCAACCCCACCTATAATGATATTCGGCCTCAGCCGCCGTCCATCAATCTTCATGTGTTCAATTGCGCCGTCACTGGCAATTAGCAAAGGTAGGACGTCGAACCGTTCCACACCGTCGTGAAAAACCAGAATGGCACCGGCTCCAACCGCTTGCTCAACCAACAGCTTGGCTTCTGGTGACTTCCACGCATGGCCGGAAATCCGCGCTTCACCATCCAGTCCAATCGTTCCCTTCAACCCAAGCAGTTTCGGATGCGTGCGGGAGGTGATCACACGCGCATTTGCGCCCATCACCAGAACTTGCCGGTCCAAAGCGAGACCCTTCACTGTAACCTCAGTTTGGCCGACTCGCTCTCCGGCCATCGACTTCACCGGATAACGCCAGATTTCCTTAACGTACATCGTCCCTCCCATGTCCTACTTCAGCCTTGAATCCTAGGTTTAAGCCATCTGCACCAATGCAACCGGCACGCGTGGAAAATCCACTTCCGTTTGCGCCACATGATTGAAGTAATTAGTAAAGATGTTCAAAGCCACGTGGGCAACAATCTCGGTGATTTCCGCCTCGCTATATCCAGCCTGCCGCACTGCCGCAAGGTCATTATCGGAAGCTAATCCGCGCTGAACAACCAGCTTTTGGGCAAACTGCAGACCGGCATCGAGCTTTGCGTCTGCTGCATGAGCCTCACGGCTGCGTTCAATTTCTTCGGGCGTCAGTCCAGCCATCTTGCCGATGGTGGCATGAGCGGACAGGCAATATTCACAGGAATTCGCCTGGGCAACCGCAATCGCAAGTTGCTCACGAAACTTGGCGTTCAGAACGCCGCCAGCCAGCGCACCGGAAAAGTTTAAGTAGGCTTCAAGTGCAGCAGGCGCATTCGCCAGCGTTTTCATGAGATTCGGCGTCATGCCAATTTTCGACTGAACGGCATTCAGCAGATCTTTGGCTTTGCCAGTGGCTTCTGTAGGGTTGATCGGTTTGATTCTAGACATTTGATGTTTCCTTTTGGATGTTTTCCACTACACCACTACAAGTGCATCTGCGTCTCCAAACGTAAACCATTGCAAATACTAGCCTTGAACAGACTCCAGCACTTATGAACTTTCATGATTCGTGAACATTCATGCCAGTATTTGTGGTATTTCATAAATATGAACCTTTCGCAGCTTCCCTCCATTCTCCTTGCCCTCGCCGAACAGCGGTCGTTGGACGATGTGCTGCGGACGATCCTCAAAATCCTGGTCAGTCAGCCGGACGTCGCCCTTGCTCGAGTCTGGTTGAAAGAAAGCGACCAAAGCTGTCCTCACTGCCCCACCCATTCCGGGGAATCCGCCCTACACCTCCGCGCCAGTGCTGGCTTTTCGCTCACCCCATCCACCGACTGGAGCCGAACTACGGGCAGCTTTCATCGTGTATCGCTTGCAAGTACTCTCAAAATTGGCCACATTGCCCGAACCGGAGAGCCCATTCAAATCAACCCACTGTCCGAAAATAATAAATGGGTTCGCGACCCAGACTGGGTGAGGGCCGAAGAACTGGTGAGCTTTGCCGGGCAGCCGCTGGTTTTTCGGGGCGAGATTCTGGGCGTGTTGGCCGTATTTCGGAGAGTAGCGGCAGACACCGAGTGCTGGCAATGGATCGGAACATTGGCCGATGCGCTTGCAATCGCTGTTGCCAACGCCAAAGCCTTTGATAAAGCCGAAGCCCTGCGTGCCGAACTGGAATTGGAGCGCGATTACCTGCGCGAAGAAGTGCAACAATCCGGTGCCTTTGGAGACATTCTGGGCAAGAGCGCCACACTGGACAGAGCGCTCCGCCAAGTGCAACTGGTCGCCCCGACCGACGCGAGCGTCCTGATTCTGGGGGAAAGCGGATCCGGCAAAGAATTGATTGCCCGCGCGATCCATCAAAGCAGTCCCCGTTCGCGCCGGCCGATGATCAAAGTGAACTGTGGCTCCATCCCTCGGGAATTGTTCGAGAGCGAGTTCTTCGGTCACAAACGAGGAGCGTTCACCGGTGCTATTCAAGATCGCATCGGTCGCTTCCAGTTGGCGGACGGCGGAACGCTGTTCCTTGATGAAGTGGGCGAAATTCCTTTGGAACTGCAAGCCAAGCTGCTACGAGTCTTGCAGGAAGGCGAGTTTGAACGCGTAGGTGAGGATGTCACCCGTCGCGTCGATGTCCGCGTGATCGCTGCGACAAATCGCGATTTGCGCAAAGAGGTAGCCGAGGGTCGATTCCGGCTCGATCTTTATTACCGCCTTGGCGTTTTCCCGATGGAGGTGCCATCGTTGCGAGAACGCCGGGAAGATATTCCAGAGCTGGCCGCCCACTTCATCCGGCAGGCGTGTGCTCGCTTTCACACCGGCCAACCCAAGCTGCCGCAGCGCGAACTGGATCGTGCGCAATCCTATCAATGGCCGGGCAATGTTCGAGAACTTCAAAATGTGGTGGAAAGGGCGGTGATTCTAGCGCGCGGAGGAGTGATTTGCTTCGAGCTACCCGAGTCGGTGGAATCAGCACCCAAATCAAGCAGTCAAGCGGCAAAAACTGTAATCCCTGAACGCGAATGGCGTGAACAGGAAAAGGCCAACATAAATGCGGCGCTGGAAGTGGCGAACTATCGCGTTTCCGGC
>JBBRJC010000600.1:0-3168 GCA_038220135.1 Bryobacterales bacterium
GGCAACTTCATACTCGTCTTTGATCGCCATCAGCTTGTAGAGATTTCGCGCAACCACTTCACGCAGGGGTTCAGGCACACTGTTCACGAAGCTTTGAAATTGATCTGCGTAGGCTTTGCTCTGGTATTCGACCAGCTTGACATAGTGATCAACATGTGTTGTCGCCTGCACCTTCGGGGCAAGCAAACTCTCTACCCATGCGGCGTCATGATAATACTTGCGACCCCACAAAAACACCTGCAAATTACGCTCAACCGCAGTACCGTTCAATCGGATTGCTTCTTCAATGGCCAGCCGCGAAATGGGCACCAAACCAGCCTGCCAGGCAGTTCCGAGCATGAACAAATTCACGGCAATGTGCGTTCCAAACAGACCTTCTGCAAGGCGCGATGCATCGAGGAAAACGTTGTAGCCGCGTTTGGTGTAAAGCGCGATCGTATCAACCAGGCGGCCGTCGCCGGTCAAATGAGTGCGAGCACGAATGGAATCACCAGTCGGAATATCGGCAGTATTGACAACCGCTGCTGTCCGTTGCGGATGAGCTGCTTTCAAGTTCTCATTGCTGGCCGCGCCCAATAAATCGAACCCCAATAGTAGATCCAGATTTGCCGCGTTGGTTTTGTTTGATGCTTCAATCGGCTTGGTGTCGATCAGAATGTGAGACACCACCGCCCCGCCTTTTTGCGCGAGCCCTGTTTGGTCCAGAGTCAAAACATGCAGGCCATCAATCATCGCTGCCTGCGCCAGAAGAGCGTTGACAGTTACCACACCAGTGCCACCGATGCCCGGTCCAAGAATGCGATAGCCATCTTTGCCGATTGCAGAAATGTGCGATGGTTCGGGCACATCAATCGAGGGCAACGCCGGAAGCTGCCGCTTCTTCAGCCCCGTGCCTTCTTTCAAATTGATGGTTACAAAGGAAGGGCAATCACCCAATGCGCAAGAGTAGTCTTTGTTGCAGGAAGCTTGATGAATTCGCATCTTTTGCCCCAACGGCGTTTCCACCGGATGCAGGCTCATGCAGTTCGATTGCTTCACACAATCGCCGCAGCCTTCGCAAACTTCTTCGTGAATCACCAGGCGCTTGGTGGGTTCAGCCTGCTTGCTGCGGGAACGGTCACGGCGCTTTTCAGCGGCACACTGTTGGTCGTAAATTATGGCTGTGATGCCTGCCACTTTTTCCAATTCCGCCAGCGTTGTTTCCAACTCGGCGCGATCGCGCACCACGGCGTTGGAAGCAACTTCAACGTCTGTGTAATTTTCCATCAACTCAGTAAGCACCACAATCTGCTTCACGCCTTCGGCTTGCAGTTTCTTTGTCAATGCTGGAATGGGTAGTTGCCCCTCCGCCTTCTGGCCACCGGTCATGGCAACTGCGGAGTTGTACAAAATCTTGTACGTGATATTTGCGCCACTGGCAATGGCTGCGTTGATGGCAAGTTGGCCGGAGTGCGCCAGTGTTCCATCACCCATGTTTTGGAAGATATGATTCTGTTCGACAAACTTTTCCATGCCGATCCACATCGCCCCTTCGCCACCCATCTGCGGGGCGAAGTTATAGCCACGGTCCACGGAATGCAACATCACACCCATGCCGCTGCAGCCAATGCCACCACCGGCAATTTGACCCGGCAACAGCAACGTGGAACGATTGTGCGGACAACCGCTGCAATAGTTCGGACGCCGCGGCGGGGCCATCGAAGAAGCGCGCAGACCAAGCGCTTCCAGTAATTGCCGGCGTGCCGTGATGCTTTCCAAACCGCTGCGTTGCTCCAATCGCATGGCCAAAAGCTTAGCCAATATATCGGGATCCATTTCGCCTCCTGGTGGCACTAAACCCTCGCCGCGTTCATCTTCTTTGCCAATGATGATCGGGCGTTGGGGCAGATTGTACAGAACGTCGCGCAACTGCATTTCGAGGAAGCTGCGCTTTTCTTCAATCACCAGAATTGTTTCCAGGCCTGACGCAAAGTTGCGGGCAAATTCGCCCTCAACCGGAAACGTCATTCCAAATTGTGCAATACGAATCCCGAGCTGTTCCAACTCATCACTGCCTATCCCTAAGTCCTTCAGCGCCTGCATCAAATCGTAAAAAATCTTGCCTGCAGAAACGATGCCCAACCAAGCTCCATCACGAGCGCCAAAGCTTCGGTTTACGCGGTTCAGCCGGGCATACTGTAACGCCGCCAACCGACGCCGCTTGTTCACTTCCATCTCCAACTTCAGCGTCGACGGTGCGATCATCTTCTCGTCGAAAAACTTCGTAAAGCCTTCCGGTATCTGAATTTGCGGGCCGTTGTAGTTCACCTCAATCGTGCCGCCGCCATCGCAAACGTTGGTCACCATTTTCAATCCGGCCCAATTTCCAGACCATCGGGATAGCGCGACAGCATGGGCACCGAAGTCTAAAATCTCTTGCGTGTTGCCCGGATAAAATGTCGGAATGCCAAAGTTCATCAGGCTGAAGTCGCTCTGGTGAGGAATCGTGGAACTTTTACAGGCATGGTCATCGCCAGCCAAAACCAGGGCGGCAGAATTGGGGCCAGTGCCGGAAAGATTGCCATGACGAAGCGCATCACCGGAACGGTCAACCCCCGGGCCCTTGCCATACCAAATACCAAGCACTCCATCCACATTGCGCTTATCGAAAAGGTGGATCATTTGACTGCCCCAAACCGCAGTCGCTGCCAACTCTTCATTCACACCTGGCTGAAAGTGGATCTGATCTTTTTTCAGAACGGCGGCCGCGCGATGCAGCGCCATATCGTAGCCACCAAGCGGCGAACCTTCATAGCCGGAAATGAATGTAGCCGTGTTCAGGCCATCGCGACGGTCGCGCCGCATTTGCTCCATCGGCAATCGCACCAGGGCTTGAATGCCGGTCATGTAGACGCGGCCCTGATCCAGTGTGTACTTGTCGTCAAGCGACGTCTTGGTCATTTACGTCCTTGTTTCAACTGTGCTGCGTCAAGCACCCATTGGCGCAAAATCAGATAGCCCCGGTCTTCGGGATTAAAACGCCGGCCACCTTGATGGCCATCTTCTTTGCCGCTCTGAATGTTCAGCGGCTTTCGCAACAGTTTGCTTTGTTCCACGTTGGTTTCGTTAATTCGTTCCAGTAGGATCTTGTAGTTTGCATAAGCGGCCATTTCCGGCATGTAGCCATCA
>JBBRJC010000601.1:0-3143 GCA_038220135.1 Bryobacterales bacterium
GAGGGGGCAGAAGGCAGGCCGCTTGTATTTAGCATTTCCGGCAAGGCGTGCAGTGTTCCGAATGTATTGATGCACTTTCCATATCCGCCGTCTCATTGGTGGGACAATCCGTATAGTCCGTGCGGAAACATTCTGTTTTTCACGTCGCAGGATTCTATTGAAAACTGGTGCAGTCAGCATGGGCGGCCGAGGGGCGCAACGCTGGACATTGCGATGGGGATTGCGCTGGCGGAGCGTTGGTTTGGAGATTACGCGTCGCGTGATTGGGTGCGAAAAACGCCGGAGCAGGCGGTGGAGATTTTTGAGACGCTCAAGTTGGATCCGGGATTTTGGCGATTGGATGATACGTCGCTTTAATCCCGGATCTTCTGGTTTTAGCGCAAGGTTAGGCTGATTAGTGACACGCCGTGGCGGGGTAGAGGGAACGCAAGTCCTTTTTTTGCCTTGAGTTACGTAGGTGAGCCTAGACTCTGTAATTGGCTGGCGCGTTCAAGGGCTGCACGTTGTTCCTTCGAAGGATTCTAGGGAGAGCCCATTTTCTTCCAGGCTTCCTAGGCTTGCTGTATTCCAGCACCGCGACCGAGTGTGCGTTGCGAGCGGCCATGGCATGAAAATCCGAGGCTTGCTTGACTCCGGTCACCGCTCATCATGCCGAGCATGCGGAATACGTTGAGCACTGGCTTGTCGATGCCGTTGGTGGCAAGGTATCGAAAGCCGTCAAAATCAGTATCATCAAACCCTGTTTCGTATTCCGGGAAATCGGGTTTGCAGCATGATGTTTACCGTGGTTCATCGGTCTGTACATAAGTTGATGGAGCGTCCGCATCGGGGTGGGCACGCATTTGTGCGGGGCTATTGGAGACGGTAAGGTTGTTCAGGGAGTGACTGTTGCGCCACTCCCTGATACATTGGGCAGTTAGACGAAGCGATGCTTCTGGGTTTTTGTATCCCACAGCACTTTCTTGTTATTGCGCAGTGAAAGCGTGGCCATGTGACCACTGATTGCGGCTTGTTGGCCTACTTCAATAGGTGCAACCAGTTTCGCTTTACCTTGCATGGCTTCGACGAAATTGCGGACGTGTGACTGCACGGCGTTTGCATCATTACCGGGAAGATCGACTGATTCTTCCTGTCGTGCGGCGACGTGGGCTGGTGGTTTGCCATTGAACTTTTCGGTGTAGAATCGCAGGTTTTGGCGGTTCAGTACCTCGATTGTTCCTTCGCTACCCATGAACTGTTCGCCATAGCCATACTGCACATTGCCGAAGTAGCAGGAGTAGTTGATGTGGAACTTATCAGGGTATTCGTAGATGGCAGAAAGAGTGTCTGGTACCTCGCGGTCGTCGTTATCGGTCCACCGATAGACGCCACCGGAAGCCATGCAGGATAGGGGTTCCGTTTTTCCGCAAACGAAGTTGGTTATGTCGGTTTGGTGGACCAGCAAATCTGTTGAAATGCCGCCGGAGTAGTCCCAATACAAACGCCACTGGTAATACCGTTGTTTATCGAACGGACGCTGCGGGGCGCTGCCCAGGAAGCGTTTCCAGTCGGTGTTTTTTTCGTTGGCGTCTGGGGGGATGTTGTAACGCCATGCCGGATTGTCGGGAAGGGAATTACGGTACCAGAAAGCGCGCGTGTAGTGAACGTCGCCGATCATTCCTTTGGCAACCATTTCCTTCGCTTTGATGTAGAGCGAATTGGAACGATTCTGGGTGCCAACCTGCACGACCTTGCCGGCTTTCTTTGCGGCGCGGACGAGTTCCGCACCTTCTTCTATGGTGTGGGCTAGTGGCTTTTCCACGTAGACGTTTTTCCCTGCGGCGAGGGCGTCGAGCAGCATGCGATAGTGCAAATGCTCGGGCGTGGTGATGAAGACGGCGTCGATCGATTTGTCGGCTAAAATGTCTTTATAATCGACCACGGCGTTGGGTGTATTCTTGCCCAGGGTTTGCACCTGATCTTTACCTTTGGCCAAGTTGCCGGCGAAGGTGTCACACACTGCGGTGACTGCAACTCCTTCGGGCACGCCTTTGTACATCATGTTCATTACATGCATGCCGCGGCTACCAGTACCGATCCAACCGATTTGGATCTTATCGTTGGCGCCGAGCGCCGATACGACGGAAGGCGCTGCGGCAAGTACGGTGCCGGCGGCGCGCACGAAATTTCGTCGAGACAGGTCGTCGTTCATTGTTGATTGCTCCTTCGCTGTGAGGTCGAAACGACAGGATATCAAAGGGGGCTGGTGGTACGCTTTGGGGATATACGGCAATTTTGACGTGCGTCAAATTTGGGTGTGGATCAAGCCGGAATTTTGAGCCAGCCTGTAGCAATATCGACCAGTTCTGGAACATAGCTGAGCAGGGCCGGACTTACATCTTTTCCTGGATGATTCCATTGAAGGGTACTACCTGTGGCCATGAGGAATGAGTCGGCGTAAAGTTCGGAACAAATTATCGATGAACGAGACCGGGTTGCTGTGTTTTGCGGCGCGTGAAACCCCTGGATTGATCGGACCCAAATCGTTAGTGCGCTGCGGATTCCGTAGGACGTTCCAAGCTGTAGGGTTGCAGATAGCGCGATTCGCCAACGGTAATTAGTTTCAAGCGTGGGTTCGCGCCGCACTCGAATCCGGTGGTTTGAGATCACGTCGAGCAACGAATTGTGGCGGATACCTTTGCCTGTTGCATCACAGGTGCTGAAATCCGATCCGAGGTAAACCGCCGAATGAGTCCAGCGGGCATCGTCGCCATGGTAGCCGCCTTTCGTTTGTACTCTTTGGATTTGTTTTTGGACGAAACTTGGAGTGATCGGTGAGATCAGAATTAAATCGCCGGGTAGTAGCTGGTTGATGTCAGGGAGGTGGCCAAGCGCTCTCACTGACTGAGGCAGCGTTGCTGGAACATGTTGGAAATTCTTACAACCAGTGGGAATGTTGGTTGGATCCAGGAAAAGTTGACTCACAAGAGTTGGCTAGGCTGTTGCCACGTTAGAGGCTTCCACTTCTGTGGTTTGCCTGGAGACGGATAGCATTCGACCATCAATAGTGGCTTTAAAAGAGAACTTGGCACCAGGTACAACGCCCAATTCCTGGAACGATTCGCCTTTGAAACCTTCAACGAGGTTTAAAGGGAAGCCGATAA
>JBBRJC010000602.1:0-3143 GCA_038220135.1 Bryobacterales bacterium
GTCGGCGTGTACATTTTCCTACTTTTCCTGAGGCCAGCACAGCCAAGCGGCGATTGCGACCAATACAATTGCAACAGCTGAGCGAATGGTGATTGTTGACGGCTTCATGACCTGTGAAACGAAAAAGAAGCATGCTACATACGTCGCCAGCATTGGGGCTAATTCCTTTCCGGTTGCGTTAATCAGCAACGAGTAGCATAGCAGCACAACGCCACCGGCGAGAATCGACAGAACTCGAACAACCCCAGTGTTGGTGAGCGCTTTCGCGACGACGACATCGCCAACTACTTCCAGTAATGCGGAAAGACAGAGAATTGCAAGAAATATCCACAACGTTTCTGATTTATGGGAAATGAACTGGAGAACTCCGTCAAACATAATTAGTGCTCTCCAGCATTATACTGGGTCTAGCGGGCAGCCAATTGACGCAGTACGTACGGCAGGATACCGCCGGAGCGATAATATTCCACTTCCTGCGGTGTATCAATACGAACCTTCACGGCAAATTTCTTCATGCTGCCATCAGCCGCAGTGGCCGTTACGTGCGCACGCGCGCCCGTCTCAATTGCAGTCGAAACGCCTTCAATGGAAAATGTTTCAAAGCCCGTCAAACCTAGCGATTCCCGATTCTGGCCATCAATAAACTCCGTTGGCAGTACACCCATGCCAACCAAATTGGAACGGTGGATTCTTTCAAAGCTTTCGGCAATAACAGCCTTCACACCGAGCAACCGAACGCCCTTGGCCGCCCAATCGCGTGAACTTCCTGATCCGTACTCTTTGCCGGCAATAATCAACTGACCAACTCCAGCTTCCATGTACTTCATGGCAGCAGTGTAGATCCACATTTTTTCGTTCGTCGGAACGTGAACAGTCCAAGTTCCTTCGGTGCCCGGGACCATCATATTCTTCAATCGAATATTCGCAAGTGTTCCACGCACCATCACTTCATGGTTGCCACGACGCGCGCCGTAAGAATTGAAGTCGCCCGGATTCACACCAAGCACACCCAGATACTGGCCGGCCGGAGAATCCTTGGCGATATTGCCTGCAGGAGAGATGTGATCCGTCGTCACCGAATCGCCCAAAACGGCCAGCGCATTCAGATTGAGGAAGTCTTCGATCGGTGCTTTGGGGTCGCGCATATCCACGAAATATGGTGGCTTTTTGATGTATGTCGATGCATCTTCCCAGGCATACTGATCGCCCTTGGGTGCCTTGATTCCGGCCCAATGGGCATCGCCCTTAAACACGTCAGCATATTGTGCAGCAAACATTTCGCGACGCACGCTCGTTTTCACGGCAGCTTGTACTTCAGCCGTGGTCGGCCAAATGTCTTTCAAATAAACCGGACCATTGGTGCCTTCGCCCAGCGCATCGTTTGCCAGATCCAGATCCACCGTACCAGCCAACGCATAAGCTACAACCAGGGGCGGGGAAGCCAGATAGTTGGCGCGCACCAGCGGATTCACACGGCCTTCAAAATTCCGGTTGCCACTGAGCACAGCGGCTACGGTCAATTTACCGGCAGTCACATCTGCTGCCACATCGTCAGGCAAGGGTCCGGAGTTGCCGATGCAAGTAGTGCAACCATAGCCCACCAAGTGGAATTTCAACTGCTCCAGGGCAGGCATCAAACCGGCATCGGTAAGATAGTCGATCACTACCTTCGATCCCGGAGCAAGCGATGTCTTCACCCACGGCTTCGTGGAAAGGCCCAAAGCTACAGCCTTTTTCGCAACCAGGCCGGCGGCAATCAACACCGATGGATTCGATGTGTTTGTGCAGGAAGTGATGGCGGCAATGACTACGGCACCATCCTTAATTTGACCCTGCGTCTTAATCTCACCAGCCAGTGCGGTATGGAAATTTGCCTTTACATCAGGCAGATTGATGCGATCCTGCGGACGCTTCGGCCCGGCCATTGAGGGGACCACCGTATCCAGTTCAAGTTCCAGCGTGTCGTTATAAACGGGGTCAACCGCATCGGCTTCAAGGAACAATCCCTGGGCTTTTGCATAGGCTTCCACCAACGCCAAGGTCTCGTCGGGACGGTTGGACATGCGCAGGTAATCAAGCGTCTGTTCGTCAATCGGGAAGAAGCCGATGGTTGCGCCATATTCCGGAGCCATATTGGCAATTGTTGCCCGATCGGCCAGCGCCAGAGCCTTCACGCCAGGACCATAAAATTCGACGAACTTGCCCACAACGCCGCGTTTGCGCAGCATCTGTGTGACTGTCAAAACGAGATCGGTAGCGGTGGTGCCTTCGGGCATTTTGCCGAAGAGTTTGAAGCCAACCACTTGCGGCAGCAGCATGGATGCGGGAAGACCAAGCATACAGGCTTCGGCTTCAATTCCGCCGACGCCCCAACCAACAACGCCAAGGCCGTTGATCATAGTGGTGTGCGAATCGGTACCAACAACGGTGTCAGGATAGGCAACCGTTTCGCCGTCCTGCTCTGTTGAAAAAACCGTTGGCGCAAGATATTCAAGGTTCACCTGATGAACGATGCCGGTTTCCGGCGGCACTGCGCGGAAGTTCTTCAGCGCGCCCTGACCCCAACGCAGGAATTCATAACGCTCCCGATTGCGGCTGAATTCCAAAATCGAATTTTGTTCAAATGCCTGAGGGGTGCCGAAGTTATCAACCTGCACGGAGTGGTCAATCACGAGGTCAACCGGGATTAGTGGATTGGCCTTGGTTGGATCAGCGCCCATCTCAGCGAGCGCGTCGCGCATGGCGGCAACGTCAACTACGCAAGGTACGCCAGTGAAATCCTGAAGCAACACGCGCGCCGGGCGGAAGTTGATTTCCTGAGCTGGCGCGGAGGTGTCCCACTTGGCGATATATTCGATGTCGCTCTTTTTGACGGTGCTGCCATCTTCATTGCGCAGCAGGTTTTCCAAAAGCACGCGAATCGAATAGGGAAGCCGCGATAGCTTGCCGAGACCGTGCTTTTCGATTGCGTCGAGTTTGAAGATCTTGTAGGAGCGCGCACCCACGCTGAGGGCGGCTGATGAGCCGAAGGAATTTAGCTTGGACATGGAGATTTTGGCACTGCTGCCTCAATTTCAGTGTAACTTGTTTTGGAGTATTCTTGCTTCGGCTGTACGTTAGGAATTTCGGTAATGAATTTCAAA
>JBBRJC010000603.1:0-3132 GCA_038220135.1 Bryobacterales bacterium
CCTGCTTGAGCAAATTTATTGTGCGAAACAATACAGAAAGCCAGCGCCGCCGGTTGAAACCAAATTGGCTTGGCTGCAACCACGTGATGGATGCGTTGTATTCCAGGAAATGTTTCCGCCACCCGTGCGATCGTGATGGCCAACTTGCGCGCTGCCTTCCCCTTCACTAGTCCAGTTCTTGCAGGTATGATCGTTGCCGTCGGCGAATGCGCGTCCGTCGGCTGTCGATCCGGTTAGAATATCGTGCTTGTTTGGAGTATCACCAAAACCGCTGACTGGTTCACCTTTTTCATTGAAGGCCGTTGCCTTGCTGATGTTGTTGCCGATACGAGCCAGTTCCACGGTATCGCCATGAAGGTCTGCCAGATTCGCAGCGATGCGTCCGTTCTTTGCGTTATACCAGGGACCCTGGCCAATGCGATCCCGAGCGTTAACGGCTGGTTGTCCATCGGCTGCATTCACGCTTAAATAAGCGTGCCAGGTTTTGTTACCCGCACCAACAGCGGTTGCAAGCTTCTGGCAGATTTGATCGGCACCGGCGAGTCCGCCCAGATTGCCACCTTTGCCTGAGCCTTCACTGGCGACGAAAAAGCTCATCGGTTGCTTTGCGGGCGCTGCCTGCTTTTGTTGGGCCTGCGCCATCGCGAAAGGGGCCGCAGCCAGGGCCAGCGTAATTACCAAACTTTTGTTCAACATAGAATTCTCCTCTCGAAGATTCTATCCCTTGGGCGGTGGTTCGGGCAAATGTTTGTTAGAGTTACTCAGTGCCGTAGTTGATTTCCAGCCGCCGCACAGCATGCGTTGCAGCCCAAAGGACGAGCGCCGTTACAGACAGCAGTCCTAATATTGCTACCCAGGCCGATGAAGGCGCCGCAGGAGAAAGCAGCATCCGCAACAACGGTGGTACATTGCTATCCATAGGTGCGGGCACTGGGCAAATCGATTGCAGATAATGCAGGACACTCAGCTTTTGCAACAGGTCAGGCAGAAATCCGTTGATCGATTCCCACAGCAGCATCACCACAGCCGGAATGATCGGATTGCGCAGCAGCAAGCCCGCTGCAAGGAACACACTGCCATAGCCGACGCACCCTAACGCCGTTGCGATCAAATACCAAGCGAGTTGATACGGACCATCGTCCGACCAATAAGTTTGTACCGCGACCCTATCTTGAAATGCCACTAGTGCTATGAAGCTAAGCAGTGTGCCTGTGCCGAAAATCACTGCGGAGGCGATCAGGCCGGCGCAGTATTTGCCTAGCAGCAGCACGTCGCGGCGCACCGGTGCCAGGAACCAGAAGTGCAGAGATTTATCCAACATCTCCCCACGGAATAGATTGATGAAAATGCCCAGGCATCCAAAGAACACCGCAAGGCGCAGGTAGAAATATTGAAAAACTCCAGCAAATACCTTGCGATCTTCCTCCAACGTTTCAAGCCCGTTTCTACCAGTGCGCACCAACTTGCCATCTTCAAATTCAAACAAGACTCGCTGTTTGCCGTCGAAATATCCCAGTGTGCGGCGATTCACGGTCACTCGTTTCTCTTCGTTTTCATTTACCTTGATTCGCCGGCGAGTTTCCCATTCCCGATCCATTAACGGATCGCTAGCCTTTGCCAGCACTTCTTTGTCCGTTAATCCAGGTGAAAAAGTCTGCAATATAGCCGGGTCGGTGATGCCATGTGAAGTCCAGCGTTGCCGCCTTATTTGCGTTTCAATTCCGTGGGCTATGAAAATGACTGCCGGAAAAAGTGCAAGCAGGTAGACCCACAAAGCACGCCGCGAGAAAAATGCCCGCCGGATTTCAAGCTTGGCAATAATCCAAATCTGTGCGAATACGCTCAACGTCCACCCCCGATCAAATACTCATACAGCGCGTCCACGTTTTCATCGGTCGGCAACACGCCATCGATTTCATTGCCCTCAAGCGCAATTCGTTGCACCGTCTTTGCAAAGGCCTCGCGATGGCGTGTGAGCACCAACAATCCATTGCCCTCGGGCGAAATCTTCACTTCGCTAACATCGCCATCTTCAAACAGCAACGATGCTACTCGTGTAGGGTTTTGGCAATGCAACAGAAACTGGCTTGGATGTTCGTGGATCTCTTCCCGAACGTTCTTGATTTCGCCTTCAGCTACAATCATGCCGTTGGCGATTAAGATCACCTGATCGGAAAAAACATCCACTTCCTGCAGCACGTGGCTGGAAAGAATCACGTGATGGCCCTGCGCCGCGTAATTGCGAAACAGTGCGATTGTTTCCGCGCGCACCAACGGGTCAAGCCCATTCAAAGGCTCATCCAAAATTAAGACTGCCGGTTCATGTGCAATTGCTTGTGCCAGCCGGATTCGCTGCCGCATGCCCTTTGAATAGGCTGCAACTTTGCGTTGCGCGGCATCTGTAAGCGCCACGGTCTCAATTGCTTTCCATGCCCGCCGTTCGGCCTCTTCGCGCGAATAGCCATACAGCAGCAGACCGGCCAGCACAAAGCTATAACCAGTAACACCGCGTGGGGCTGCATCATATTGCGTCGCGTACCCCATGATGCGCATCAGCTTTTCCGGTTGATACGGAGAGATGCCTCGCACGGTAATTTTGCCGCTGCCCGGATGCACCAGTCCAGTCATCAAATTCATCAGCGTGGTTTTGCCGGAACCGTTTGGCCCCACCAGACTAGTAATGCCCGGCGGAATTTTCAGATCAACTCGGTTGACTCCCAACACCTCGCCATAGAACTTTGAAACATCTTCAAACAAGATCAGATCGCTGGTCATGAAACCACCTCAACAGGGCGAAGCTTGCGCATCAGAATAGCCAGCAGTCCGGCTATCAAAATGCAGATGGAGACAAAACATTCCAATGCTTCCGGGCCTTCCTGCGGTGGGTCCAGGCCAAGTAATGCTCCCCAAATGGTGTACATTGCATACCCCGGATTGATTACCGATCCCCAATGAACTCGCAAAACTTGATTCACAATTTCAGCAGCACCAGCCAGGACGAAGAAGAACGCAAGCACCAGTGCGCCCGCAACTACGCGCCACTTCACATAGGCCGAAGATGTCAGCGCCACAAGGCTGACAGTCACCGTCCATAACAAGAAGCCCAGGAATACGCCTTGCCCCAGCGTCCAA
>JBBRJC010000604.1:0-3121 GCA_038220135.1 Bryobacterales bacterium
ACCGCCCCACGGCTACCGAGCGACAAAATTACCGACTCAGCACCCATCTTCACAATCCGCTCTGCTGCATCCAAAAAGTGCTGCCGCGTAATCAGCGCGCGGTTCAGCAACCGCTCCGCTTCCAACTGGTTTGGTGCCACGGCGGTCGGCCCGGCTTCAATCCCATTTTGCAGCGCATCGCCGTCGGTATCCAGCAGCGTATTCACGCCCAGTTTCTTCGCCTTTTCAATGATCCGCGAATAGAATGTCGGCTTCACACCAGGGGGCAAACTGCCACAGAGCATTAACCACTTGGCGCCAGGCAACTTCGATTTCACCGCTTTCTCAATGCGATCCTGCTCGCCTTCGCTCAACGTCGGCCCGCGCTCATTCAACTTAATCGCAAGCCCCTGTTTGTCGGAAATGGTAAAGTTGGTTCGAATCTCATTCCGTATGCGTACCAATTCAACGGGAAAGCCGCACTGCTCCAACATCTCTTCAAATCGTTTCCCGCTCTTGCCACCACTGACTGCAATGGCCAGCGTCGGCTCACCGAATGAATGGATTACTTGAGACGCATTGATCCCGCGTCCGCCCACCGCTTCGCTTCGCGAAAGGATGTAGGCTCTGTCTTCGAACACCAGCTTGTCCGCAAGCACCGTCCGGTCGATGGCCGGGTTAATTGTAAGTGTAACGATCAAGCTTTAATTCTAGAATGTTAAACTAGGCAATGGGCCGACACCCCCTCTTTTTTCCCTACCTGGCTCTAATTTCCGTTTGTTTCTTTTGGGGAACCACCTACCTTGGCATTCGCATGGCCCTTGAAGGATTTCCGCCGCTGGTGCTAATCAGCGGCCGTTTCCTGATTGCCGGAAGCATTATGCTGCTCATCGCCTGGTGGAAGAAAAGCCAATTCCCAAAAGGCAGGCAGCTGCTGCTGACAAGCCTCTACGGCGTATTGATTTTAGGCGTGGCTAATGGCTGCCTGACGTTTGCCGAACAGTGGGTACCCAGTTCGCTTGCAGCGCTGATGCTCACCATAAGCCCGCTGGTATTCGTCAGTATTGAGCACTTCTCGGGCGGAGAGCGCATCCGCAGGCGCACGCTACTCGGGCTGCTTGTTGGCCTTTGCGGCGCGGTTCTTTTGGTGCTGCCTCGAGAAGGTTCGGGCGGCATGAATCAATCGATTTGGAAAGGATTTGCGGTGCTTTGCTTTGGCACGCTGTGTTGGAATTCCGGCTCAATTTTACAGCGGCGGCAACGGCTGACAACGCATCCGTTAATAAGCGGAGCGATTCAGAATTTCGCGTCTGGGGTGGTGTTCCTGCCACTTGCGATTTTCGTGCCCCAACATCCCATCATCTGGAAATTAGACAGTACGCTTGCGGCAATCTATCTCATTTTCTTTGGTTCGATTGTCGGCTTCAGTTCTTATATTTATGCGCTTGAGCGGTTACCTATAAGCGTCCTGTCGATGTACAACTACGTCAATCCCGCAGTGGCCGCGGTGCTTGGAGTTTGGTTTTATAACGAGCCCATCGGATGGCGTGAAATTGCAGCAATGTTAGTCATTTTTTCCGGCGTTGCGATCGTCAGATCAGCCCACGCCGTCACAAAAAACAGCTAGTCTTTTTCCAGCACCTTGGCGCCCAACATTCCACCAATCGCAGGCAGCAGCACAAAGAAAAAGAACACCACACCCATGATGAAAAGAATGCCCAACGTGGCCACTGCCGGATCTTGCAGAGCCTGCATCGCCTGATCCACATCCTTAGTTGGCTGGCCTGAGTCAACCAACATTTTGCGGTAAATGTCCCAGAAGTTGCCCTGCGCGGAAAGCGCCACCATGGAGATAGCCATAAACACGGATCCCATGGCGAAGCAGAAAATTCCCATCAGCCAACCCATTCGCGCCCCATTGCGCACGCTCAGCGAATGCCCTGTTTTGCGGCCATACAACACCACTGCTAAAAAACCACCTGCAAATAGAGTGAGGATTCGCCAAGGTACTGCCAACATCATCGGCAAGGGAATGAACGAAGAAACCCAGTAGCAAAGCGCGGCCAGCAAGGCCACAATCACGGCGGCGTGGTTATGAAAGCTGATCTCAGACAACAGCACGCCATCAAGTTGAGGCAAAGGTGGCGGAGCGGTCGCCGGAACAGCGGTCGCTTCAACAACGGGCTCTTCTTCTGGTTCGGGGAGGAAATCACCTTGCGGTTTTCCGCAGCGGTGACAGAAGCGAGCTCCTTCCACTTGCAGGGTTCCACAATTACACATCACTGGCACGTCTTTAGTGTCCTTCAGATGCAGTGTTCACAGCAACCTTTGTTGCGGGTGCCTTAACCACCTCAAAGTCGATCCACTGCGTAACTTTCGATTTTTTCTTCGGTGCCAGCTTGTCAGTGGCCACAATCTGCAACACATATTCACCCGGCGGTGATGACGTGCCCAGCTTCAATATGCCGCTTCCTGCCACCCTCCGCTCATCCAGCCTTCCTTTCTCATCGACAGGTAAAGGGTCCCCGCGAAACAGCAACTTTCCGTCTTTATAAACCAGCACTTCCTTTATCACTTGCGAGCTCTTATCAGAACTCTTACGTTTAGGATTCATCACTAGAAAGGAGTAGACAATGCTCTGGCCCTGCATATAACGCCGCACCGCCGGGCCGCCTTCTGCCCAAGCCTCTGCTGTCCCATTCCCTGCTGTTACCGGTGACGCTTTGATGCCCAGCATTTCAGGAGTCGCCAATTTCACCACCACTCCACTCATCGCCAGTTGCCCTTTGCGCGTATCGGGCACAGTTACCGATTGGCTTGCTGCACCGATGCGTGAAGTTTCCGCATCTCTCACCACCGCGCGCATCATGAATGTGCCGGGCTCCTTAATCTGGTAGTCCCAGGAAAACAGAAACCCTTCCTTCATAGCCTTTTGATATGTCGCCTCGGGCAGGCGGATTTCTTCGCGGCGCTGGCGTTGCTGAATCGGCGCTTTGATGCCCCTGTAAGCGGAAGTAACAATATCGACGGAAGCGTGCCAGATATTTCCCGGCTCTGGCTTGAACGTCAGATCCTTGCCTTGAAAGAACAGCATGGAGCGAACGTAGGCGCCATGGCCGGCACCATAATCGGCGTAGAAACA
>JBBRJC010000605.1:0-3104 GCA_038220135.1 Bryobacterales bacterium
TGATCGAGATCCGCCCAGTCTTACTTTGTTCAGACCTCAGGCCGCGACAAATTACATACCCACTCAATGCGAAAAATATACAAACGCCGAGGTTGGCGAATTGTCCGAACATCTCCACAAAGTAAGGGGAATTCTCTGAAAGTTGATTTAAGTACGGTGCGATTGAAGACTTGGTTACAAGGTGGCCAAATATTACCAGCGCAACACTGAAAGCCCTCCAACCATCCAGTACATCCAGGCGATTTGATACAGCCGTTCGAGGTTGGTTCATGAAGTCGCCTAGTGCTCGTGCAAGCACTCTGGATAGGACGCAAGCACTGACCCACCTTTGTAGCCCAGTTCGTCCACCATGCCCACCCGCGATGTGTAATACCCGTCCGCAACCAGACTCTTCATAGCGCGGAACCAACGCTCACCGGCAGTGTTGATGCGGCTTTGGTCGACTGCTTCGCACAGTGGTTCCAGAATGGCCAACTGCTCATTCTCGGTGAGCGCAACAAACTTCCTCCCATTCGTCTGTTTCTCAATCCAGGGCAGCCCTTCGCTGAAAGTACGTTGCAGATTAGGATTGCCGGAAACCACCAGGTCGATATAGCTGGCAACTCCTGCATCCTTCGCCGAAGGGGTATCAGTGGCTGGAATAATCAGGCCTGCAATCACACCCAGCAGTTCCATTTGCTCGGGCTTGAAATACTTCGCCGGCGGCATGGGCGCACTCTTACCGGGCGCCGCATGCTCATGCTCAGCCTGCTGGCCATACAATTCATCGGCGGAAAAAGGGAAGGCGCACGTAGCACTAATTGCGCCGATAATCTTCAATGCTTCTCTTCGTTCTTCAGCAAGTCCTTCAGCCATTAGAGTTCCCCTTTCTTCATCAGCGCCGCAATGTGATCGGCCGTGCGCGAGGCTAGTGCCATGATCGTATGCGTCGGATTCTTTTCCGATGCCGAAGGAAATACGCTGCCATCCACTACATACAAATTCGGGACGTCATGCGTGCAGCAATTTGCGTCAACCGTGCTTGTCTTTGGATCAGAACCCATGCGTGCGCCGCCTAATTCGTGGTTGGTCATGGGTGTGTCGCCAACAGCAAATACTTCTGAACCGGCAGACTTCAGGATCTCAACCGACCAACTGGTCATGTCTTTGAACAGCTTCATGTCGTTATCGGTCCAGGTGACTGTGCGCCGCGCTACAGGCAGGCCGTACTTGTCTTTTTGTGCCAAGTCCAGGTCGATAAACGTTTTCGCATCAGGCAATTTTTCGCCATAAGGAGAAAACGTAAACACCGCCGGCATCCGCTCTTTCACAGCCTGTTTATAGTTTTTTCCCATGCCCGGTATTTGGCGCGCCCAACCCACGGCGCGGCGGTTTTGGTAGCCGAATTGAGCACCGAAGCTACGGGCGTAATCGCGCTTGCGCTCATGCATGAAACTGGGGAGATAGGCATGGTCCAGAAAGCCTTCGTCAGCTTTCAACGGCGATCCGATCAGCTCTTTCAAAAATACCTGCACGCCGCCTGTGAAGTGCGGGATAAAGTGCTTGCCTAAGTGTCCATTGGAATTTGCCAGGCCGTTTGGATAAAGCTGTGATTTCGACATCATCAATAGCGCCACACTCTGCACGCAGGCTGCGGAGATGACCACGGTCTTGCCACGCACTTCGCTTTGCTCCCCCGTCACTCTGTTGATGGTTCGCACACCAGTTGCCCGGTTCTCTTTCGATACCATCACTTCAGCCACAATCGAATCGGGAATTAAATCCAGCTTGCCCGTCTTAAGCGCCGGAATCATGTGAACGTCGTAGGAATTGTACTTGGCAACCACATCGCATCCCGCCATGCAGTTGCCGCAGAAGTGGCAGGAAGGCCGGTTCCCTTTAGGTCGTGATAGCGTCGACTTGCGGACGTGGATTACTTTCAAGCCAAGCTTAGTTGCCCCCTTCATCACCAGCTTGTCGCTACACTTCATCGGCACTGGTGGCTGAAAAATGCCGTCGGGCAAATCCTTCAAACCATCATAGTTGCCAACCGTGCCCACTTCGTTGTCAATCTTGTCATAGTAGGGTTTCAGGTCGGGGTAATCAATGGGCCAATCTTCGCCTGCACCTTCTATCGACTTACCTTTGAAATCGCGGTGAGACATACGCCACGCCACAGCATTCCAGGTTTGTGACTTGCCCCCCAACCCGCGCGATCGCTCGCTTTCAAATCCTTGTTTACCCGGCTTCATCGTCGGAATACTGCGATTAGGAAATTCAAACGGCATCGCATGCGTATTGAAATCGGTGCGGGTGTTGATCTTCGGCCCGCCTTCAACCACTGCAACGTTAACGCCTTGTTGCGCCAAATGCGCGGCCATGGTGCCGCCTGCTGCACCGGAGCCAACAATCACCACATCATAAATTTTCGTTGCCATTTTGTCCTATCGGTTTAACCACATCTTGATTGAGCGTGTGACCAGATCCGAAGCATCCTGCTGCACAAAATGGCCGGCACCGGGTATTGTCACAAGAGTCAGATCTTTTTCCAACCAATCCCATGTACCGTTCAATGCCGGTGAAAGTAGCGCAGTATCGCCCAACCCGTGAATCATCAGTACCGGCATTTGCACCTTCACAACCGGCGAGGTATCCAACTGGTATGGCTCACGCGGATAGTTGCGCTTATAGTAGTTCAACATCGCTTCAAAATCAGAACGCTTGAAAGCTTCCACATACTTCTTGCGCGCCTCGGGATCCTTCACCCAGAATGTAAGACCCTCAGCGGTCAGGGTCTTGGCCGCCTCTTCCTTTTGGAAATTGCGAGCGTACGCCGAGTTCTTCTGCTGCTGTGGATTGGTCGCCAGTTCCCGATTCAGACCACGCGGATGCGGCAAATTCAGGATCACCAGCTTATCCACCATTTGCGGCAGAGCCATCGCAAAACTCCAGGAAACTATGCCACCCCAATCGTGCCCAACGATGATCGCCTTCTCCCGTCCCAGATGCTTGATCACCGCAGCCACATCACCCACGAGCAGCCGCATATCGTAGTTTTCAACGCCCTTCGGTTTGTCCGATAAGTTGTAGCCGCGCTGATCAATTGCCACCACCTGATACTGGCT
>JBBRJC010000606.1:0-3102 GCA_038220135.1 Bryobacterales bacterium
TCCGTGATTTCCAGGCCATTGGTTTGACCCTTCAAGTCGTTGCAATAGCCCTTGGATTCGGCAGCCTTTTTAAGGTCCATAATGCGGCCGTCCCAACTGGGCAATTGCACGCCTTTATAGCCCAGAGACTTCACCCATTCAGTGATAGCGGGCAGCGAATTGTAAGGCGTCTCATCTCCCATGAACTGAGCTAGGAAGATTGCGGGTCCTTTGATTTGTGGCATGTTCTATATTATTCCCGAACCATTCTACCTAATGTACGGGCGGGCTGGACCGCCAAAACGAAGATCACGCTTATCTGTAATTGCAAAACGCCGCCGGCCGCCCCAACCCCCGCCAGTCCTACTTCATCGAAGCACGAATGTGGTTATAGTGAAACTGATTCCCAGGCGCTCTCGGAATTATATTGTGGGAATTGAAAGAGGCTCTGGGCGGCACCGTGTATCAACTTCTGGGTGGCTAACCGAGCGAACAAGTGGAGTGTTATTCCACCGGCTTACCAACCCCAGGAACACCCAAGGAAGTGGCCAAGGCGTGCATTGAAGCAGGCTTCCGCGCTTACCGTATTTCCATTGATACGCGCGGCCCTATGGTGGATCGTTTTGAAAATTGTTTCCAGAAAAGGCAGCGCTTCGGCACTGCGGCTCGGCTCGTATTCCTCTCCTACCCCCTGCGCCGTTACAGCGGTTGCGATCAAGCGATGGGTGCGTCAACTCCCGGATTGCCTGTTGCTCAAGAACTGAACTGCGCGGTGGATTATGCCAGGCCATCGGCATTGCGCGACACGCCCTGTGCTCTGTCAAGTTGCAGCATCGGGCGCGAGTATAGGCCAGTTGTCACCGTGCCTTCAATTCCTGAAAGGCAGCCCAAAATCGCTCGCCGTTCGATTTTTGAACCCAGTACTGGGTGATCTGATTGGAAGGTGAGCACCGCGCGCCAACGACCAGGCCTTCGCCATTCTCGCCGCGCACCTTCGCATTAATCTTCAGAGCGAAGCAGTCTGGCGGGCTAGACGAGGTTGGATGGCCCGGCATAAATAGAGATGTCAACGAGAAAACGCCTTTCTCGGTAAGCTCGTACACCGGCTCGACCACTGTGGACGAAAACGGCCCGATTCCGTGTACTTGTAAAATCGTTTCCGTCCTCGACCACGCAAAGTGGGCCATATTCTTCGGTGCTATCCCAAAGGTTCCCATGTCCATGGCTACCAACGTGGAACGGTTGAACCGCCGGCCCATGCCAAGCGACCAACTCCCTTTCACGACCGTAATGTTTTCCTCTATTGGATGAGTGTGGGGAAGAGTGATATAGCCTGTGTCCTGATGAATACGAAAGACAAACGGCTCCCCAGGTTTGGTGAAATCCCCCGTTACCTTTTCAACCCACTGCCCCGGCTGAAATTTGCTGAGCGGATAAACGCTGTGAGACGCGGGATGATCCTGTGACTTCGCATTGTCCCACGTAAGAGATGACGCTAACAGAATCATAAGAGAGACAGCTCGGCCTGAAAACACGGAACACCTCGCCTTTGAAAAAAGTATTGTACTAGAGCATCAAACCGATTTACTGCTAAGGTTCGGCAACCCGTCCAAGTCTCGGTTGGCCGGCGAAGCGTTGGTGCAGCGGAAGGGCAGCCGATGGCTTGCGGTTTTACCTCGCCGCGCACCGGGCTAATCTTTTGTCCACTGCGCTGCGGGTCCAATCTATAAACGCGTCAACCAGAAGTGGAATCCGCAACCGCAGACGCCACCAGTTAACAGCATCCCCAGTACCTCTGGCCGATTCATGCTTTGGCAAATGGGCGCATACTGGGAGCTATGAAACTTCTCCTAATTGGAGCAACTGGACCCACCGGGAAAGAACTTCTCAAACAGGGCTTAGTGCAAGGTCATGAAATCACCGCTCTCGTCCGCAATGCATCGAAGATAACTGAAGAGCATCCCAATCTACACCTCGTCAATGGCGACATCATGAATCAATCTGACGTTGACGCGGCGATGGCCGGACAAGACGCGGTGATTTGCTCCCTCGGAACCGGCATCACGTTCAAACATGTCACTCTGTTTTCCGATGGAACGCGGCACCTGCTAATTGCTATGAATAATTTGGCGGTTCCCAGGATTGTATGTATCACCGGAATCGGCGCTGGTGACAGTCGGGGTCATGGCGGCTTTTTCTACGACCATATAATCGAGCCGACGCTACTCCATAGCATCTACCAGGACAAAGATCGCCAGGAAGATCTAATCCGTCAAAGCGATCGGGATTGGATCATCGTTCGTCCAGGCATGCTGACAAACGATTCCGCCAAGGGAAACTATAGAGTCCTGCTCGAATTGGCTGGTATCACGGTCGGCCAGATCGCACGCGCCGACGTGGCCGAGTTTGTACTGAAGCAGTTGACTAACAACGAATTCCTTAAAAAGACACCCCTTCTGACGTACTAACGGTTGGCCCAGCCGCCAAAAATCCTACGTCGCGAAAGCGACCGGAAACCGGAGCCGCACGAGGTGTCGTACCAGCGAGACGGGCAGGCGATGGCTTGCGGCGGTACCTCGCCTGCCACACCAGGCTAATCTTTTGCTCCCTGCGCCCGTTGATCGGGTGCTATCGGGAAGTCATCCGTGTACCATCAACAAAGGAGGTGGCCTATGGCAAGTCTGGATTGGTCGCAGTGTCCCGCCGTAGAAAGTGTCCCCGGCAGAGTCAGCGGCGCGTGGACATTCCGAAACTCACGTACCCCAGTGAAGGTGGTTTTCGAAAATCTTGATGTCTGGATGACGATTGAAGAAATCATTGAGCAATACCCTGTCTCGCTCGAGGAAATCCGGGCCGTGCTCCAGTTCGCCGCTAATAGCTTGGATAAGCTTGGATAAAGCGCCCAGCTATTAGCTGTGCTGATCTTACTGGACAACAATGCGCCACGCGGCCTGGTCCGAGCCTTGGTTGGCAACAGCGTAATAGAGGCCAGAAATCGAGGTTGGGCAACCCTCAAAAATGACGACCTGCTCCTGGCAACCGATCAATGGCCGAAGGATCGCGATAGTTGTTTTGAAATGGCTCAAAACCACCAGAGCGGTGTCTTGTGGCCTTCCTTCAAAC
>JBBRJC010000607.1:0-3100 GCA_038220135.1 Bryobacterales bacterium
TTTATAGGCCAGAAGCAAGGGTGTCATCGCGGCCAGGCCAATGTTGCTTACCTCTTCTACCGCAAGATCCCGCGCCTTACGATCCGCCCCTAAAATGACCGGAATTGCTTTGGCCACGCGAGCCTGCTCTGGCGGTGTTAGTGCGGCACCACTGTGGATAGAAAGCACCTTTTCCAGAGCTAGCTCCATCGATTTGCCGGCCACTTCAACCTTGATTTTCCGGGCACTAAGCTGGCCCTCCAACAAGCGGTTATCGGTAGTCAAAATGGAAACTGTTGGAGCCGCCCAAAGGGAGCAACCAACTAAAATAAGCATCAGTATTCTTGTCATGATCAGAACTGTTATACCACTTCTATTTTATGAATCGAATTGGAGGCGGAAATCATCAACGCATCCAGACATGCGAATCTTAAAACTTTTACCGATCCTGGGAGCACTGCTGATGTCCAACTTGGCTAGCGCCGAAGGCGTTCACGACTTTTCACTCAAAACAATTGATGGCGGCAAGATGCCACTTTCCGCTTATAAAGGAAAGTTGCTGTTAGTTGTCAACACTGCCAGCCAATGCGGTTACACACCGCAATACACCGGGTTAGAAGCCATCTCAAAGAAGTACAAAGATCAGGGCTTGGTAGTTCTCGGTGTTCCCGCCAACAACTTTGGTGGACAAGAACCCGGCACAGAAGAAGAAATCAAGACCTTCTGCACTCGAAACTACAAGGTCACTTTTCCACTTTCCTCGAAGGTTTCCGTGAAGGGGGACGATTCTGACCCTCTTTACAAATATCTTTCCACCACCGCTGGCGCACCAAAGTGGAATTTCACAAAATATCTGGTTGACCGCAATGGCAAGGTGATCAAGCGTTTCGATTCAGGCGTTGCGCCGGAATCGGCAGAATTGACCACCGCCATTGAAGCGGCTTTGAAATAGCCTATTTCAACACTTTGGCCGAACCCAAATAAACAGCATTCAACAACAACTTGAACGTACCGAAAGGCTGCCCCCGGTGCTGTGGCCGAAAACCAAACAGCACCACGCGGCCTTTTCCATACCTCGCCTCAGCTAGCAGACTTTTCCCCAATACAGCCTTCTCTCCGTTGATCCACCCACTGGCCAGCAATTTCGTTTTTGCGTAATGGGCCACCATTTTGACTTCCCTGTCGCCGCGATTCATTTCTGAAATCGTGGTGGTATCGAAGGCTTGCCCGCCGCTGGAGAATGCAATCGCCTCTTCTGGCATTCCAAATCCAATGGGATGTTTAGTGTCTACTGTGATCCGCAACAGCGACCCTGGGCTGGCGAAAGCAGAGGTCGCCGAACCACCTTCTTCCTCATCGCCCGCCGCAGCTCGGCTGAGTGTGTTGCGTACCCCAATGGGCATCATCTGGATCGGCAGATCAGTGGCAGAGCTCATTGCGATGAGAGTACCTCCGCCTTGCACAAATTCGTCCAAAGCCGCAGCACCCTTGGCACCAATGCCGCCTGTGAATTCGGGCCGTTGCAATGCTGGCGCGCGGCGAGAACTGGAAGACGTTCCACCATCGGAGGCACCGTTGCGAATGCCATGCAAGATGGAATCAGCCGTTTGAGCGGCAAACAGAATGGTGTCAAACCGTTCGCGCAATTTACCATTTTGAAAGTCGTCGTTGTGGATCAGCGTGTAAGGAACTTTATAAGTATCAAACACCCATTGCGTCCAACCCAGATCCATATTCGCAGTCCAAGGTTCGTACAGCGCAAGCCGCGGCTTTGCCAATTGATAGGCCGCACCTGCAAGGTCAGTGACGATCTTACCGTCGGCTGTCCAACCCACCTGCTGCCCCTGCTCAAGCAAATTAGCAGTGGTCACAAAAGAAGCATTTTCCCGATGATCCATGGATACTGGTGCTTCCAGAATTGTTGCATTCGGCTCCAGATCGGCCTGGAAAATATCGTTGGCCTTGTCTACCTGCACACCCATCTGCATGCTCAGCGTCCAACCGGCAATGTCATATGGCCGCTTCACTGCACCGCTTGAACCGGCGCGAATTTCCGGATACTGCTGCGGCTCCATTAGATCAACCAGGTATCCTCGAAACGGCTGGCCAGCTTTCATCACATACGTGCCTGCGGGATAGGTTTTCGACCCTACTTGAAACTCTTTGCGCGCACGTTCCACTTGAATCCCAGCCATAGCCAAGCGTTTCAGCATGGCCGCTGCACTGGAATAATCCCACTGCTTCATCGGCACAATGTAGGCGTAAGGTTTGCTTTTCGTACCTAATTCGATATTTTGATGCGCCAAATCCCAGGCCTTAAACAAGAACTGTTCACTGCGACTGCTGGCAAGATCGAGGATTGCGTAGTCCGCAGTCAGCATGTATTCCACCGCATCACGCAAAGTCCACTTTCCACCCAACCACGGCTTTTGATAAAAAATAGAAGCTTCTTTGGTGGGGATGCCATTGGCGAAACGTTCCGGAATGGCGGATTTAGGATATTCGTGCGGCACAGCATAGGAATACCCGGCCGTTTCGGTTAAAATTCCGTGCATATTGTGAAATGCCGGCACCGAACGCAATCCGCCATTCCACCAACCATCGAACCCCCAATAGGAAAGCACGCCGGGCTTATCTTCCCGCGCAAATCGCTCCTTCATGGTGGCCCCAATTTGATGAATGCCTTCCATTACGGCGGCGGGAATATTGGGGTTCAGCGGCTCAGCAAAAGGTGGGACAAAGATGCGGGCGGGAAACGGCGGAGTCTGATGCTGGTTGTAGACGATTTGCGGAAACCAGTCCTGAAACAGCAACTTGGTCACATGCTGTGTCTCTTCCAGATTCAGCATGAACCAATCCCGATTGTTATCGTGCCCGCTGTACTTCTGATACAGTTTCGTGATGTTGGCGCGTTCGTACGGCGTACCAACATTCGATTGAAACCAGTGAGCTACAGTATCAAGCCCATCGGGATTAATCACGGGAACTTGCATCAAAATAACTTTGTCGCGAAAGCGCCTGGCCTCTTCGCTTTCGTCGGTTAGCATCTTATAGGCCAAATGCGGTGCCTGCTGCACAGGGGCAACTTCGGTTGCATGCAATCCGGAATCGATCCAAACAA
>JBBRJC010000608.1:0-3095 GCA_038220135.1 Bryobacterales bacterium
AGTGGCGCGAAACTCCTGACAAAACAGAGCCGCGCAGGATGCGAACAAAGCAATAACGAGGCGCATAATCGAATCTCCCCTGACTTTAATATTGATTCGGAACAGTGGGATTATTTTATCGCAGGTGGATACGAATTGTTATATGATTTTAGCGGTCAGTTTTTACGGATTGAACATTGATCGTTCCGTCACGCAGGCGATTCACCGATAGAGAAATCGGTAGTTGCTTTTCGGGCAGGTATACGGTGTATTGCAATAGCCAGCCCCCTTCCAATTTCTTCGGTGTGGAGGCGGAATGGTTACGATACTCTTCCCGTCTATCGAACCAATTGATGGCCGCAGTCTCTGCAATGGCCAGCGTAATTTCCCGTTGCTGAGCGCGCCGAGGTGCATTTGGTTGCGCCGCTGCAACAGGTGGCCTGCGCTCGTGTGGATTGGGTTGTGCTTGATATCCAAAAAGATGGCCGCTTGAGTTCGCCGCCATCATGCGCACTTGCGTTTCGGTGCCATTGCGAACGGTCAACAAACCGGCAAAACTGGCTGGGGATTGCAATGTCAAATCCAGGTGTTGTGTATCGCGCGTCAGGTGCATTGACTTTGTGGCGCGGCTATAAATTCCGGTCCATTCCGATGGCCCAGGGGTGAGCCGCTTCGCCTTCGGAAGACCCAATTTGTGTTCCCATTCCTCAAGAAACTTAACGCTATCAATTGGGGTTAGCCGGGCATGGAATAGCCCTTCCCCGCCCTCATCAATGCGCAGTTGAAAACCCACTTCACGCTCACCAGTGCGAACAACGCCAAGGTAAAGGATTTGTGGCTTTAACTCAATCAAAGAAGGCAGCACGCGGCAATGATCCAACAAAATCGCCGTGCCGGCTTGTTGTGGTTCCCAGCGCACGAGTGTGCCTTCCACGGTGTAGCGACGACTTGCGAACATTTCAGGCAGGTCGCGACGGGACTTATTTTCAATCGTGCAACCGGCAGCTGTAGCGGTTTCAACATCGAACATGGTGATTACTGTACTGCCCTGATGTTCGATAAATTCAGTGACCGTACCAGTAATTTGGATTGGCGTGCCCGGGCGCAAAGAGTTGTGTGCTTTCAGTTGAGCTGGCAAAGTGCCCAGTTCAAAAATTGGTGGCATGGCTGCACTAAGCACAACCGGAAGAATTAAGAAGAGCATTCGCATGCACAACACCTGCTATGGTCCGACGATTCCAGCAGCCAATCCGTGCAGTCTATTTCGCTTGAACAGCCGTAAACATTGCCTGCACCAATTCCACACCGTACTTCATTCGATCATCAATAGTCGCAATGCGCCCCAGCTTTGAGTTCATGCTAATGCGCTGTTCGGAAATAAATGCAGGCAGTTGCCTGTCCCGCCAAAGCCCTTGCGACACATTCATTCTACCTGCCTTGCCGGACGATGTGGTTTCAGCGGCCCAGGTTAATTCCCGCGTCGGGGCAAAAGTCGTTTTCTCCTTCAGGAGTGTGAAAAAGCGCTCACCCAATGCCTTGAAGCGGCCATCACTGTTTGGCGGGCCTTCCAGATATTCACTGGTCTCTGTGTTGTGCATGCTTAGAAATAGATCCACGTGATGTCCGCCATCTAACCAGCCAAAAATGGCTTTGCGTTGTGCCGTAATCTCGGGCATTTTGATTGGATCTTCAATGTCCCAATTGCGATTCAGATCGAACCCGTGTGCGTTGAATCGAACGCCGCCGGAAGCGAGTCCATCGGGATCGGCAGCGGGGAGAATTTTCCAGATTGCTCCTTGCCGCAACTGCTTCGCCTCAGGTTCGTCAGACAGCAGGAAACGCACTGCACCTTCGGCAACCCAGGATGAAAAGGATTCCCAACTATGCTGCCTTGCCATGAGCCAAATCACTTTTTTGTTGGCCTCGGGAACTTTCGAATCGGTAATGGTGAATAGAAAAAGCGGTCTCCCTTTTACACTTTTCCCAATGTCTTCGGACTTGAAATTTGGACGATAGCGGGCAGCAGAGATCAGGCGCGCCAGTTGATCGTTTGTATACGGCGGCACGTGCGAGATCCAGATGCGGTTCCCTTTGGGTGTCACGCGCATTCGTAATTGCGGCACCTTCGCATCAAATTCAATACCCGCAACGTTATCCCAAGTTCGGTTATCTTCACTGGAAACGGGCACAGTATCTTTGGTGACTGCTCCTTGATTGGGGACGTAATTGTACTCGCCTGGAAGATTCACCAGATCAATGGTGATCTGCTGGCCCTTCGCACCATCCACACGAAAGTAGTAAGCGTTGGCTTGGCGGTTGCGGCCATCCTGATCCACTTGCCCGGTGAGCGCGCAGCGAATATGAGTGGGGCTAAGCACTTCCACTTTGCCGATATTGCCACCATCGAAATTTGCAGTAACTGTGAGTGCAGCGAGAAGAACAAACATGGCTCACCTCATTTTCGCTAAATCTTTGCGGAATGTGAACAAGCAGGCCGAAGCGGCAGCCATAGCACCGACAGCATAAGCAACAGATAGCCAGGAAACTGCCTTATCAAGCCCTAGCGTTTCACCAACCCGGCCCACTAGAAGAGGCGCAAAGCCACCGGCGATAAAACCCAGACACATCATAACGCCTGTAACGGTGGCGCGTGCTTCAGGCCGGATTACGTCATAAACAGCCGCAAATTCGTTGGAATCGAACATGCCGCGGCAAAAGCCAAATAGGGCGAGCGAGACGAACACCACCATGCGATCGGAAGAAGAGCCCAACAAGTAGATAAACGGAACGCCGCCGGCAAGGCCAGCGAGCAGGATAAGAGGACGGCTGATATTCGTGCGCGCCCGAAGCGCGTCGGCCATGCGTCCGCCGGCAAGCACGCCTGCAAGTGCACCCATGTTGTGCCAAAACGTTGCATGAAAACCGGCCTCAACCAGCGTCATGCCAAACTTGCGAAACAGCAATGTGGGCGTCCAACTGAGGTAGGCCGCCAGCACCAGAATTTTGCTAATTGTGCCGATCGTCAACAAGCCGACGGTGGGACAAGCGAGAATGACTTTGAAGCGATCAGCAACCGACAGCACTTCCACCGCGCGTTCATCGGCGGCACCGCGTTG
>JBBRJC010000609.1:0-3091 GCA_038220135.1 Bryobacterales bacterium
ACCAAGTATCAAGGCTATGGGTCGATTGCAACCTATACGAGTTTGGGTGAGTCGAACTACAATGCGTTGCAGGCGCAATTGAATCGCCGGTTTGGTAAACGCTATCAGTTTGGTGTGAATTATACCTGGTCGAAAACCATCACTTTCGCCCATCAACAATGGATACCTGATCAGTTGACCAAGAACGTTGTGAACCGGCCCCATGCGGTGAATTTGAACTTTGGCTGGGACATTCCCAAGGGCAGTGCGCTTTGGTCTAACTGGCTGACAAAAGGTGCGCTGGATGGCTGGCATTTGAATGGCGTTGGTGCTCTGTTTACAGGGACGCCTTTGACGGTTGCCTGTGCTGTTACCAGTGCGCCGATTGGATACTGGACGGGCACGCCGACTGGTGGCATTCCGCTGCGCTGCGACATGAATGGCAGCTTGTGGCGCAGTGATGATGGCAAGGCTACGGGTACGATTGATCAGCGTTTGTACTATCCGTTCAGCGCTGCCAGTTTCGCATTGCCTGGCATCCGGACCCTGGGATTTGGCAATACGCCGCCCACGCTGACATACGGGCCGGGGATGACGAATTTGGATTTATCGGTGGCGAAAAGATTCAAGGTTGGTGAAGGCAAGTCGCTTGAATTTCGCGCTGAGTCTTTCAATGCCTTCAATCACTTTAACCCAGGCAATCCGGGCTCTTCGTTGACTTTCAATTTTCTAACCGGGGCGCAAACCAATGCAGGATTCGGGCAGATAACAGCGGCGCAGCATGTGGCTCGGCGGCATGCGGTTTCGTTGAAGCTCCGGTTCTAATGAGCGGTGTATAGTAATGCTATGTATCGCTACCTTCTGCTATCGCTTCTGACCACCGCGCTGTTTGCTGCCGACTGGAAAAAGGAACTGCTTTTTCGCGCAACTTTTGACGGCTCGACCACTGCTAAGGTTGCCGCAGGCGACGGGGCGATTTATTCCGCAGCGACGTACAAAGATGCGGCGCAGCCTGGGTTGGGTACATCTGGCGTGGAGCATGCCAAGGGTGCGGGGCGTAAGGGCGACGCTTTGAAATTCCCGGTGAAGAATACCAAGGCTGTGTTTTTCAAGGCAGCGAAGAATTTTTCAAGTGAGAGCGGCACGGTTAGTTTCTGGTTGAAGCTTGATCCGGAGCAGGATCTGGCACCGGGCTATTGCGACCCGCTACAGATCACCGATAAAGCCTACAATAATTCGGCAATCTGGGTGGATTTTACTAAGGACGATAAACCGCGGCATCTTCGGCTTGGCGTTTTCGGAGCTTTGAAGGCGTGGAACTTGAGCAATTTGGAATCGGACAAGAATCCTGATTTTAATCGCCGTCTTGTTGTGGTGAACAAGCCCCCCTTTAGCCGCGAGAAGTGGACGAATATTGTGATTGTATATGCCGGGCTCGGGTCCAGCGCCGGGAGCGCAAGCCTTTATTTGGACGGAGAGCCGCAGGGTTCGAACAACAGCATCAAAGAGATTTTCGATTGGGATATGGCGAATACTTCCATTCGGCTGGGCGTGAATTATGTGGGTCTGATGGATGATGTTGCGACCTTTCGCCGGCCGCTGACTGCTAAGGAAATTAAGGAACTGGCAAAGGGGAAGTGGTAGCGGGTTGCGCGGCTCACCGGGCAATCGTAAAGGGCAGCGAAAGAGTATTAGTGGTGAGCGATTTGTCGACCTTCCCGAACACATCCACATCGAATAGCCGGTTCAATTTGTTGCCTGCCAAATCTTCCAATGTGGCATCGGCTTTGACCTTATAAGTGCCTGCAACCCACGGTGCAGCGGGGGTAAACAGCCAGCGGGTTTCTTGCTGCTCCAACCGGACTGCTCCTTCGACAGGATTATGCGCCGGGTCTTCAACAGCAATCATACGCGTGGCTAGTGCACTTTCCATGGGCTCTGGAAATTCGATGATCAGCGGGTTTGTGTTTCCCGCTTTTGGCGGGGTGATGCGCCATTTCTTGATGTTGGGAGACGTGCGGTCGGCAGGGCCGCCGGTGAACTTCTTCTCGAAGCTCTGTTGCATGGGAACGCCGTTTGCATCGGGCCAGGCTTTGTCGATCACCAGACGATAACTTTGTCCGGGTTGGATGGCGGAGCCGGCTTCAGCAAGTGGCAACACGCCGCGTTTAATGCGGCCTGGATCAAACAGTAGCGTGAGGCGTTGGGTTTCGCGGTCCCACAGTTCTTCGTCGATTTCGAGAAACGGAAGCTCCACCGCAGTGCCGTTGGCCTTCAGCAGATGAATGTGTTTGTAGGCTTCACCCTTGCTCATCGCAGCGGAAAAGTGGACGTAAAATTTCAGTTGATTTTCAGGTAGAACACTGGCGGTAGGGAAAACATTTTCCACGATTGTTGTTGGATCGATGTGGGGCTTTGGAATTTCGAAAATGGCTGTAACCTGCTCGCCTTTTGCTGGTTTCCAGGTTGCCCGGTACTTCATACCCGGCGTGAGAGGAAAGCGTGGGGTGAACTGAACCACGCCTTTCACGGCGAACAACGAGCCCAGCATCGGCTCCGAATTTGCCGCATCGACAGCCACCGTCAGATCGCCGCCAGAGGCGCTGAAGGCCCTAAACACAGGCTTGCCGCCTGCACTCTCCAGCCGAATATCATCAGCGAAAAGTGCGGAGGCGGCAAGTGTTAATAGGAGGAGTTTCACGGAAGCAGGACGGTCTTCAAGTCGAGTGCGCCGCCTTCGCCGCGGACCAGCATGATGGCGTTGTTTGCATCATAAAGATCCAATTGTTCCACACCCTTGAACTGTGCCAGGGTTTCATAAGGCACGCCGGTGATGTCGGTTTGTTTGGTGATGGATTGATAGCCTTCCATGTTCTTGGTAGGCAGTTTCATCATGCCGCGGCTGGAATTGTTCATCAGGACAAATTCTTCGTGGCCCTTCTTGTAAACGATCATGTCCAGAGGACGATTGCCGTTGCCAAGCTCAGCAATGGTTGTACCCATAACTTTTTGGCCAGCCTTTAAATCTGCAATTGGAAACTTCACAAGCGGCGTGCAAGTGTAGGCGGCAAGCAGGTGCGGTTTGTTGCCAATGTTGTAAGCGACGAAGGTA
>JBBRJC010000610.1:0-3079 GCA_038220135.1 Bryobacterales bacterium
TTAAACCGCCAACCATCACTAGGCCTATTCAACAGAATTAACAACCTGCGAGAATTAACAATCCGCACCCAACCCTTAACCACAAACGGCTATACTAGAGAAATCTATGTTCTTCCGCAGAGAACGTCAACGCCAATTGACTTTTGACGAACGCACCGAAGCCGCCCGCAAAGCAGGCTTTGAAGTAAGACGCAGCGCAAATGGAACCATCATTAGCCGCAAAGGTTTAGCCTCTCTTGTTAAAGAAAGCGCATCGGGCGAACCACAACCTGGCGAAGCCGGTTTGCTCCTCCATGGAAACATCGCACAACTAATCGATGGCGGTTATCAGAAGTTCTTTGCAACCGAAGATGGTCACAAAATGCCCGCTTTAGCTGAGCATCTGACCGCATTACATACATTCAGCGAAGACCTGCATGAAGCACTCGGGCTAATCAGTCTCTACAATACTTCGCTCGGCTCCATCTGTAATAACCACCTTTATGATCGCGTGAAAGATCGTGACAAGGGCGTTCCGAAGCGTCCCTGGGAGTAGCGTGAACATCTACTTTTCCGGCTCAATTTCCGGTGGCCGGGAAGACGTGCATCTTTACGCCCAAATCATCGCCCTGCTGAAAACTCATGGGTCTGTTTTAACCGAACACATAGGGGAAACCAGTCTTAGTGCCATGGGCGAAGAGAACGTCACCTCCGAATTTATTTACAACCGTGATTTCCAGTGGCTCAAACAAGCCGACGTGGTAGTGGCCGAAGTTACCACGCCAAGCCTTGGAGTCGGCTATGAAATAGGACTTGCAGAACAATGGGGCAAGCCGATTTTCTGCCTGTTCCGCCCAGCCAGCGGTCGCCGTCTGTCGGCTATGATCGAATCATGCCCCGGTCTCAAACTGGAAAATTATACAACCCTCGCCGATGTTGAACAAATCCTCAAGAGTTGGTTCCAGTAACCAATTTCCGGAACGTCTCTTCTTCAAACCCAACAATTAACGTTCGCCCTTTGCGCACCGTAGGTGCCCGCAAATTTCCAGTCGGACCTAGGAGGTATTGCAGCAACTCCTCACGTTCCGGACGAGATTTTTTCAAGTCCAGGTGGACTATCTTTTTACCCTTGATGGTATAAATCTCATCCACTGTTTCAGCCAGTGCCAGTGCAGCGTCGGCGCCCATCGTTGCCTTCTTGGCATCTACCTGAGCGGCGGTGGTCACATCATTTTTCGCAAGAAACTCCTGCGTTCGCGCACAGGTCATTCAACCGTTGCGGTGATAGCTCCAATCCAGTTTTTTCATAATTAGTTCACTTGAATTAATAGTACGCCGGTCTGCTTGCGGTCTGCGGAATAAGTAACGGCTTCCATCACATTGGCCTTCACATTGGCTCGCTGCAACGCCTGCACCTGCCCACCCCCACCGGCACCGGCAACGGCTGGCAACTGGCCGACAAAACTGACGCCTTCCGGATTCGGAATAATCGTCAGATCGCCGCTCACCAAGTCATACAGCAGAAATTCGGTGGAAGCCGGATTCGTCTTCGTCCCACGCGCCAATAATTTCCGTGTGGCCGGATAAACAGCAATCGGAGCTACGGCAGCAAAACCGCTTGGAGTTGGCAGCAGCTTCGAGGCCGCCAAATCTAAATCAAAGAAAATCAAACCAGCGTCGCCAGCCACTCGATTGGTGGCCAACCCCGATACAGAATTCATTTCTGGAATCGGGCTCAGGTTGCTAAAAGTCTGCACATCCGGTGGCAAATCGAAGCGGAAGGAAGAATTGGTCACGCCATCAAAAACGTACAAAGTGTCAGCTCGATTGTTCCGGCTCGGATCGGCGTTAGCACCATACACATAGTCGTTCAACTCGCTCTCGCTTGCACCCGATGCGTTGAAGGCACCCGCGCCAGGAATATTAAGGATGGAGACGTCCAAAGTTGTCAGATCGAACGAAGCAAATCCCTGCGCCGTGCATGGATTACGGAAAGTGGCAGCAGCATTGGAGCCGACAGCCACTGAAATTTTGCGCGAAAGCTCCAAAGTGAAAATGCGTAATTGCGTGGAACAGGCGGAAAAGAATGTCTTCTCCGGCAAAGGATACACCTTCGCCTCTCCGTCCACAATGGGAAACCCGATAAACGCGTGTACCGAGCTATCGTTCTTAGCTGACAAAACATAAACGATACGGGATGTAGCATCGGCAAGAAACGAAGTTCGACTCCTGGGTGCAACGGCAGTCCCAGGCGCAACCGCACCACCTGCTCCGGGATTCACCGGTTGCAGCGGCGTGATGATCGGCAAATAACTCTCGGGAAAATCTCGGGTGGATTGGACAACACCCTGGGCGTTCAAAATCGCGATCTTGGCTTTCATTGGTTTAGCAACATCGTCCACCACAAGATATGCCGTCAACCCTTGGCCAAACGCAATCCCAGAAGAAACGACGTCGTTCAAACCGTCACCCAAATCAACCGTCGGCAGCGCGGCACCTGCACCACCTCCGCCGCCCCCAGCGCCACCGCCCCCGCCTCCACCACCTGCCGCTACGGCCCGCAGTTCACCGGTATCGGAATCCACAATTTGTGTCGTACTGCCCTGCCCTGCCGCCACAGCCAAAAAATCACCAGCACCGGCAGAACCCAATATGGCTACCGCTGTGGGCAAATTCACATTCATCGCATCGCTCTTCGCAGGATTGAAAATTGCCATTTTCTTCGAGATACCTGCCGGTGCCTGTCCCACTGCCGGCCCCAACAAGGCGGCCAAAGCGTTCCCTTCATTCGCAGCCGTGAATGGAGACACAAGCTGCCGTGCCGCAGTAATCAGGCACCCATCCAATTTGGACAGTTTCACATTCAGAACATCGGCAACATAGGATGGATAACATCCATCGTCACCAGGAGCAGCGGCAAATCCAATGTAGCCAGGCCGCAGGTCACTGGGCGTGAAACCACGAAAATCAGGGGTCCCTTCAGGAAACTTCAAATAGGTCACCGCCGCTTGCGGAATCCGTTGGTACAGCGTTCGATTCGCGGTTGCGTTACCGAATTGAAGAGTAATCACATCACCCGGCTTCGCATCGCCAGGCAAAT
>JBBRJC010000611.1:0-3072 GCA_038220135.1 Bryobacterales bacterium
CTCGCTGCGCGCTTCAACATAGGCCGGATAGGTTGTCAGAAATTGATCCATCAACCGGTTGCGCGCCTCGGCTGTGAGCACCGCGATGGAGGCAGCGCGCGCCAATTGTTCCAGCGGGGCGGGGCCAAGTGTGCGAACCGCGGGGCCGGGTTGATCGGTAACGGAAACGAGAAACCCGGCAATGCTGTCGTCGCCCAATGTGGAGCGATGCCGCATTTCGAAAATCAGCTCTTCGTCTTTAGCAAGCGTGAGCGGTTCGGAAAGTTCAAATTGAGCCGTGTGCGGTTGATCTTTGGGTGACCCGATGGTGGTCCAGCCGTTGCGCGGATCATCGTCCAGCGTGTCCTTAATGTCGCCGTAGTTGTTGTAGATTTTCTTGTCGGCAGTGTAGTCAGCAATGGCGTTGGGGATCAATATGTCGCGCACCTGCGCGCTGCCACGGCGGCGCACTTGTACCTTCACGTCGGTCAGAATAAACTCGCCGGATTTGCCGCGAGTGAGGGGAGGAAACACTTCCAATTTGATGCCAGTGATTTGAGGAGTAGTGACTTCGGCGATAACCCGGTAATCATCGTGGCGCGGTGTTGGGCCGGTAGCTGAAATGCGCAGGGTGGCGTCCTGAATCAGCTTTGTGCCTTCAGCAGTTTCCAGCTTCGCTGCTTTCAGTGGATGCCAAGCCTGATAATCGGCGGGAAGCTTTGCCTTCTGTTGTGTGAGCCAGGCGGTGAATGGGTTTTCCGCAGCTTTTCTGGCGGCCTGTTCCTTCACCTTGCGTACTGCTACCAGACGTTGCACATCGGCAATTGCGGGAGCCGCGTAAGGAGATTCGTAAGCCAGATATGGTTTGGCATTGTTGCCCGCACGGCCGTCTTCATTGATGCTGTTGAAGAAGGCGGTCATCGAGTAATATTCGTTGTGCGAAATGGGATCGAATTTATGGCTGTGGCACTGCGCACAACCAAGCGTTAAACCAAGCCAAACGGTACCGGTTGTGTTGGCGCGATCCAGCACATAATCGATGCGAGACTCTTCCGGATCTCGGCCGCCTTCGCCGTTCGTCATGTGGTTTCGGTGGAATGCGGTGGCCAGCTTTTGGTCCTTGGTATCGTTCGGAAGCAGATCACCGGCCAACTGTTCCGTGGTGAATTGCTTGTAGCTCAAATTGGTGTTGAAGGCGTTCACCACCCAGTCGCGCCAGGGCCAATTGGTGCGGGTGGCGTCGGCCTGAAAACCGTCGGTGTCAGAATAGCGGGCCGCATCGAGCCACCACATGGCCATGCGCTCACCGTAATGATTGCTGGCCAGAAGGCTGTCCACATAGTGATCGTACGCCTGTGGCGATTTATCGTTTAGGAAGTTGGAAAGCTGTTGCGGAGTTGGTGGCAAACCGGTAATGTCGAAGGCCAAACGGCGGGCCAGCGTGTGACGCGGGGCTGCGGAGGAGAGTGTCAGATTTTCGCGAGCAAGGCGCCTGCGAACCAGTTGATCGATGGCATTACCTTCGCTTGCAATGGCTGCTTTTACTGGAGGGTCAAACGCCCAATGCGTTTCCCACGGCGCGCCTTGTTCAATCCAGTTGCGGAGCAGGGTGACATCTGAATCCAGTAGCGCTTCCTTGTGGGAATAAGGAGGCGGCATTACGCGCTTAGGATCTTTCGGCTGTACCCGATCCATCAGCAGGCTTGCTTGCGGTTTGCCGGGAACAATCGGGGCACCGTTTTTGCGAACAGCAATGGCTCCTTCGCGAGTGTCCAGACGCAATCCGGCAGCGCGTGATTTTTCGTCTTGCCCGTGGCAACTGAAGCATTTGTCTGAAAGCAGAGGAAGGATTTGATTGCGGAAGCGAACAGGCTCGGGCGCGCCGTGGGCAAGAGATGCCAGAATCAGCGGGAGTAGCAGTAAACGTTCGCAGATGGCCATATCTCAATTTTCGGACGCCTCGACGGTACAGCGCAATGGCCGATCCCGCTCTGAAAGTTGTACTATCCGATCATGGAGTTTGTGGTTTCTCTCTTTGCTACTGCGAGTCCGGCGCACCAGGATATGTTTTATACAGTCCCAAGAGCCGGGCATCTGAAAGCTGGGGCTGAGCATCGCATTAAGCGCGATCATTTCCCGGGACACGAGTTGATTTTGTGTCTCGAAGGCAGAGGTTCGGTTAGAGTGCAGGGCGTTACCCATATGGTTGGGCCGGGTGATTTTGTTTGGGTCAATTGCCACCATGCGCATGAACATGGTGGCGCGGCGGATGATCCGTGGGAAGTGATGTGGGTGAGAACCGAAGGACCAGCGCTGGAAAAAATGAGCCGGATTCTGTCGGTGGCCCAGAGTCCGGTTTTCAACGGCTTCGATGTGAAGGCGGCGGCACGGGTGTACCGCAAGATTTTCCAGATGATGTCGAGCAATGCGCCTGAAGCCCCGGCGATGCTGCATGCCGAAGTGGCGCGATTATTGGCGCTGGCGTTTTGTGCGCGGCAAAGCCGCGAGTCGCAGCAGGTGAATGTGCCGTCGATACTGCATGCCGCGGTTGAGCGGATGAAGCTGTTCTATTTTGAGGCGCATCGCGTGGAAGATTTAGCAGCGGCGGCTGGAGTGAGTGCTTCTCATTTTTCGCGGCTGTTCAAAGCGGCGTTTGGAACGAGCCCAATCGACTGGCTGCGGCGAGAGCGAGTGAATCAAGCTAAGCGGAGGTTGACTGAAAGTACGGATGCGATTGAAGAGATTGCGGCGCAAGTTGGATACAACGACCGCTTCTTTTTTAGCCGGGACTTTAAAAAGCTCACCGGATATTCGCCGCGAGAATTTCGCCGTCGCGAAGTGCACGCAAGGCTGTAGCGGGTATACTCATCTTCAATGACTCGGCGTGATTTCTTTGGTGCAGCAGTGGCAGGTGCGGCGGTGCCCGCAATGGCCGCGAGAGCGAGTGAATCAAGCTAAGCGGAGGTTGACTGAAAATACGGATGCGATTGAAGAGATTGCGACGCAAGTTGGATACAACGACCGCTTCTTTTTTAGCCGGGACTTTAAAAAGCTCACCGGATATTCGCCGCGAGAATTTCGCCGTCGCGAAGT
>JBBRJC010000612.1:0-3064 GCA_038220135.1 Bryobacterales bacterium
TTCTTTGCAGGCGTTTCCGGCGTGTTCACCGAGCCCGTTTCGTTCAGAGCCGCTGCATAACCAGAACCGGAAGAAATGGCCGTGAACAGAGCAGGATTGCTGGCCACCGTTTGCATAATCACTTCTGCGGAACGAGATCCCTGATACTCCACCTGTACCTTTGTCGAAGCGCGGTTAGAGAGAAAGTATGGAGCGATAGCGGCAGTTTGACCGCTTGAAGTGTAAAGCAACGGGGCCGCCACACCGTCAAACAAAACACGAGTGGAGCCAACAAAATTGGAAACCTTGCCCGAAGAATTCAGTTGAGCTCCAGTAAGCGTGGCCGGTCCAATGCCACTGCCATAAATTGTCAGAATCTCGCCAGGGGCGATTGCGCCACCTTTGAAACTGGCCCCGTTCAATATTCCTGCGGCAGAAATTTGGGGCCCGGAAATCACGGTTGCAGAAGTTACGGTGATGGGTACAACCACATTCACGGTGTTCACTTGAGCACCGGTCGTCGTGAAGGTGAGCCGTCCGGAATAGCTACCGGAACTCAGCCCGGCAGGGTCAACGGTAATTTGAATTGTTGCCGGTGTTGGTCCAGTGAGAGGTGTTACAGAAAGCCAGTTGCCGTTGGAAGTGGCTGCGACGCTGAATTGCAACGCCGACCCTATGCTGGTTATGTCAATCGGTTGGGAAACAGGCGATCCGGCTGATTTCACTTGAATTGTTGGGAAAATGCCTACAACCAGGCTCGGCAAAGTTTCGGCAATTTTCACGATAAAGCCGTCTGTGCCTCCCTGCCAAACATCTTGAAAAGCGCCCCGGGTAATGGGGAAAAAGTGGGAATCGGTGGTACCAGCAAGAAACGTATTACCAAACGGATCGGTGATCATTGCGTTCAGGAAATCACTGGTTTCCCCACCGAAGTAGGAAGAGTAAACAAGCGATGTTCCGTCATTGGTAAACTTCACCAGCAACATGTCACGAGACCCACGATTGCGCAAAATGATGGCGTCAGTAGTGGAAGGGAAATCGTTCGACTCTGTGGTCACGCAGGCAACCCAGGTGCCATCGGGCAAACCGCCTACCTGCGTGTTGTATTCTGTCTTGCTGCCGCCCAGATAGCTGGAAAAATTAACCTTCGAGCCATCGGCACTCAGCGAAAAGAAAACGCCATCGGTATTGCCCTTTCCAGGTTGCGACTGCATCGGCTTCACCAGCGGAAATTCCTGAGAATTGGTGATGCCGCCCACCAGCGCTACGCCTTTGGAATCGACAAAAATACTGGTTCCAGCATCGTTCAGTCCGCTTCCCCAGTATGTGGAATAAACAACCGCAAAGTTATTGGCAAATTTAGTCACAAAGATATCGCTGTTGCTGACACCCACCAATGCCTTTTGCGGCGCGTTTGCGGTTATCGGATAGTTGGGAGATGATGTAGCACCGGTAATATAGAAATTGCCGGCAGCGTCCTGAGTGAATGCGCCTGCATCCTCTGGTCCCGAACCACCCCAAAAGGTCGAATAAAGCAGACTGTTCCCGCGTGGACTGAATTTAGTAATAAACGTATCCCCCCCACCGCCCTGCACTGGTTGAACTGCGTTTGGGGTAGTGGGAAAGTTGGAGCTATTGGTGGTGCCAAACAGGATAGGATTGCCGTCACGATCCACAATCATCTTCGACAAACGCTCCGACAGAGATCCACCAAAGTAGGTGCCCCAATCAATTGCAGAACCATCAGGCAGTAATTTGAACAGGAAAACGTCGCCGCGCAGCAATCCGTCATCACCTTCCAAAAATCCACCAGCATTTTTAGTTTGAAACGCACCCGTAGTGACGGGCAAATCCGTCGAATTAGTGGTGCCTGCGACGTAAATACTTCCCGTTGCATCAACCCCGATGGCTTGCGCAATATCATCGCGGCTACCACCAAAGAACGACGAAAAGACGATCCCCGTGCCGGAAGGATTGAATTTCACCACATAAGCATCGTACAACCCGCTGGTTTCCAATGATTTCGTAAAGCCGTCCCTGCGTGGGAAATTAGTCGATTTCATTGACCCCGTGACGTAAATATTACCTTGCGAATCAATCGTCATACCATTTAACTGATCGTCCTGGTTGCCGCCCAGAAAGGTTGAAAACACCACAATTGGATCAATCACCAACGGCTTGGCTTTGTCATACTTGCCCACGGAAAAGGCGATCCGATTCTTACCCTTGGCCACAAACTTGCCCGCAATCAACTGCGTACCCTGGTAAAGCACAGGCCGTTTTTGACGCAAAATGCCACTGGCAGTGCGTAGCAACAAATCGCCATTGCGATCAATGGAAAGCCTTTTTGCACCTTCAAATTCCAATTGAATCGAAGAAGGATCGGCCCCGGGGTCCACGATAAAGTCGTATTCCATCTCTGCTTTTGGCCGCTGATGCAGTTTCAAATGCACGCCGGGATAAAGATCCCGATATTCAAGCGAAGCAAAATTTTCGACATTGCTGTGCCAGTTTTTCGAGTCTTTCCCGAGAAAATAGTGAGATACCGATGCCTGCCGCTGCGTTCCCGCAATGGAAGAAGGCACCAGTCCGGCTACAAAACGCATGCGCACAGAATCGCCATTGCTAGAAACAAAGCGCAACCCTTCGCTTTCCGCAAATAGCGAAAATCCTTTGGAGCGCGCTACAAACAGGGCGCTCGGAGGAGCTTGACCCCGGTTCGGTTCAAATCGCAAAGGAGCGTCAAAAACCTGGACGGATCGCGCGGCCAGCAATCCGGCACTAATCGCGAATAAGGCTGCGAATTTCATCTCTTCTATTATCGGACAAATGCAGGAAGAGATTACCCTTGCTTTAGGAATTGTTGAATGTTGCGAGTTGCCTGCCGCATGCGCTGGTTATTTTCAATCAACGCAAAGCGCACATAGCCCTCACCTAACGGCCCAAAGCCGATACCGGGACTTACCGCAACCAGCGCCTTTGCCATCAGCAGTTTGGCAAATTCCAGAGATCCCAAATGAGCAAATTTATCTGGAATTTTTGCCCAAACAAACATCGAACCCTTCGGCGGAGCCACACTCCAACC
>JBBRJC010000613.1:0-3032 GCA_038220135.1 Bryobacterales bacterium
TGCCTTGGCTCCGGTTTTCGTGGCAGGTCGCTTGTTTAGAAGTGACTGTTCAAATTGCGCATACTCGGCAAAGAGCATCGCACCACCATCGCCATCAAGGCCCAGTACTGTGGTTGAAACGCGATCCAGTAAATAGCGGTCGTGGGTTACCAGAACGATGGCTCCGGGGAAATCTGCCAGATTATCTTCCAGCACTTCCAGCGTCGGAATATCCAAATCGTTAGTCGGTTCATCCAGAAAAAGAACATCTGCCGGTTGCAGCATCAGCCGTGCAACCAAGACGCGGGCACGCTCCCCACCTGATAAATTTGCCACGGGCTGGACTAGTGAATCGTTGGAAAACAGAAAGCGCTTGGCCCAGGCATTGACGTGAATTGTGCGGTCGCGAAAGATTACCGAATCACCTTCAGGGGCGAGTGCTTCCTTTAGCGTCATCTTTTCATCACCCATAGAACGGTTCTGATCCAGTGTGACGATGCGTAATAAATCGGCGCGTTCGATGGTTCCGGAGTCGGGAAGGAAATCGCCTCGTAGAAGCTTCAGCAGTGTTGTTTTACCGCTGCCGTTCGCGCCGCTCAACCCAAGCCGCATGCCAGAGGTTAATGTGACATTGACGTTGGCGAACAACTGGCGTCCGTCGAAGGATTTGGAAATGCCTTCAGCTACGATGAGTTTTTTGGTCTTTCGTTCCGATCCGGTAAAGTCGATATTTGCAATGGAAGTTCGCGCCCGCCCTTGCATCTCTGACAGCTGTGAAATCAGATCTTCGGCATTGTCTATGCGGGCTTTCGATTTTGTGGTGCGCGCCTTGGGTCCTCGTCGCAGCCATTCAATTTCGCGGCCCACACGATTACGTAGGCCACTTTCGCGCTTTGCTTCGGCTTCGTAGAATTCTTCGCGGCGCTCCAGGAACTTGCTGTAATTTCCATCGCAGGGAAAGATTCCTTCTGGATAGGTGCGATTGATCTCGGCCATGTGGGTGGCGACGGTTTCAAGAAAATAGCGATCATGGGTGATCACCAAAGAAGCTGCGGTGGATGAGGTAAGTAATTTTTCCAGCCAGAAAATCCCTTCAAGATCCAGATGGTTCGTAGGTTCGTCCAGAATCAGAACGTCGGGACGCTGCACCATGGCTGCTGTGATGGCGAGGCGCTTCTTCCAGCCTCCGGATAGCGTTGACGCATCGACGTCGAGATCCTGAAAGCCAGACCGATCGGCCTGTACTTCAATCTCTACCGTTTTTTCTTCGTCGGTTTCCCCGGCCATTTCTGACATGGCGGCAAGTAGCACTTCGCGCACAGTCAAGCCAGGCTCATAAGCAGAATCCTGGGCTACATATGTGAGGCGTGCCTTCTTGCGAACAGAGCGTGTGCCGCTGTCGGGTTCCTCCAAACCTGCGAGGATTTTTGCCAGTGTGGACTTGCCACTACCATTGGGCCCAATAAGGCCCATCCTTTGCCCTTCGCTTAGGACGAATGAGAGATTGTCGAAAAGAACGCGAGTGCCGAAAGCCTTTCGGATCGCATGACACGAAACCAATGGAAACATTTGATACTTCCAATGTAGCAATGCTGGCTATGAGACTTCTTGCTTTTCGCCAATTACCGCTGTCACAATCAGCGCAGTTGCAATCACCACCATACAACCGATCACGTTGAACCATAGGAACGATGTGAACTTGGTGAAGTGTGCGGCAAAGATGGCTGCTTCGCCGACGAGAACGCCAATGAACGCTGCAGTCCCGCCAACTTTCTTGAAGTACATCGCAAGCACGAACACACCTAATAGTCCACCGTAAAACACTGACCCGAGCATGTTCACCGCATCTACCAACGAACCCAGAATCTTCCCATATTGTGCTGTTGCTACTGCATACATGCCCCAAAAGGCTGTGGCTATGCGGCTCACCAGCAAGTAGTGAGTATCTGATCCGTTCTTGCGAACGTGCCGTTTATAAATGTCGATCACAGACACGGTGGCCAGGGAATTGATTTCCGCCGAAATCGTAGACATCGCCGCGCCCAGTATGACGGCCAGAACAATTCCCACAATTCCCACCGGCAGGTACTTGGTAACAAAAGTTAGAAAGATATAGTTGGTATCGTTGAAGCCCTTTTCACCGGTCACTTTGTCCACTAACGCAGCAGACTGCTTGCGTGCGGCATCGAAGCCCTTCTGCGCTTCGGTGAACCGTTTACGGGATGCACTGGATGACTTGTTTTGTACCAATTCTTCAGCCGCTTGTTTGCGTTCGGCAAACGCGGCATTGTAGACCTGCGCCGTGGCCGGGTACTCGGCATGTGCTTCGATCTTTTTCAGATTGCTGGGATGAAAGACCATCGGCGGCTGAACAAATGTGAAAAAGACGAAGACCATCGCGCCGGTTAACAGGATGAAGAACTGCATCGGGATTTTGGCAACCGCGTTGAACAAAAGGCTGATCCGGCTTTCGGAAATTGACTTGCCGGTGAGGTAACGCTGCACCTGGCTTTGATCACAGCCGAAGTAGGCGAGGGCGAGAAACATGCCGCCAAGTAAGCCGGAAAAAATGTTGTAGCGATCGGCCCAACTGAAGTTGAAGGTAACTGGATTTAAGCGTCCTGCTGCTCCGGCAACTTCCAACGCTTCGCTTAAGCCGATACCTGCTGGCATCAAATAAATCGCAGTGAAGAAGGCCGCGAATAATCCGCAGAGCATGATGATCATCTGCTGAAAGTCTGCCCACGTAACGGCCTGAATTCCTCCGCTAACGGTGTAGGTGACAACCACCAGCCCCATCACCAGAGTTGTCCACTGATCGGGCCAACCCAGCAGAACACTCAACACAACTGCTGGCGCGTATAAAGCCAACCCTACGGCCAGACCGCGCTGAATCAGGAAAATACCACTGACCAAAGAACGCGTTTTGGAATCGAAGCGCTGTTCCAAATATTCATACGCCGTGTAGACATTCGCGCGGTGAAAAATAGGGACGGCGGTGGCAGACAAAATCACCATCGCTAAAGGCAATCCGAAATAGAATTGCACGAACC
>JBBRJC010000614.1:0-3016 GCA_038220135.1 Bryobacterales bacterium
GATTTTTGTCTCAGACGTCATGGGTATTTCGATGGATCGTCAATCCGCAACTGGAGAATGGATACCTGTGCCCACCGGAATTCAGGTCACTGCAGGTGCCCAGAAGCACGTGGAATGCACCCGCATCGATCCGCGCAAGACCTTCGGCTTCCCCCAAATTAACTGGCATGATTGTCTTCCACAAATCCGAAAAACACAAGGCAATGGTACGCTTTCGCTTCGATAGGCCGTGCCTTCCTGGATGGGGCCCAAGCTTCATCACCGAGTCCATACAGATTGATCTCTCTTTATAACCTTTCTGCACCAGCTAATGCCGGAAGTGTGAACCGAAAAGTTGATCCTTGTCCCAACACAGATTCCACCCACAACCTTCCGCCCTCGCGATCCACAATCCGCTGACAGATCGCCAGCCCGATCCCGGTACCAGAGAATTTGCTCCCCGGCGCGTGAAGGCGCTTAAAGATGCCAAACACCTGATCATGATATCCAGGCGCAATGCCAATGCCATTGTCCCGAACGGAAAATTGCCAAACCCCCTCATGCTGCTCTGCCGAAATGTGAACCTTCGGCAGCCCACTTTCCGTGCGGTACTTGATCGCATTCTCGATCAGATTGGCGAAAATTTGCTGCAGCAAGTTTTCGCCAATTGAAAGCATCGGCAGCGGATCGAAGGTGACCGCCACTCCGCCCTCGTCAATGGCACCCTCAAGATCCTTCAACACCCCAACCAAAACTTGACTCGAGTCTAAAGGCGGCACCGGCATCTGCGCCTCGTCAAAATCTATTACGCGAGTGTATTCCAACAGGTCGGCAACCATGCTGCTCATCCGCTTCGCGCCTTCGGTGATGTAGCCCAAAAACAAGTCCGCTTCTTGGTCAAGCTTGCCACCATAGCGTTGCTGCAGTAGTTGGCTGTAAATCGCAACGTTTCGAAGCGGCTCTCTCAAATCATGCGAAGCCGTGAAGGCAAACTGCTCAAGATCCCGATTGGCACGCCGAATATTCTGCTCCGAACGCTTGCGGGCCCCAACATCGCGCGCAATCTTGGACGCCCCAATCACATTACCGTTCTTATCTTTAACGGGCGACACAGTTATCGAAACGTCCAGCCGGCGGCCGTCTTTGGCCAGCCTCTGCGTCTCAATGTGGTCAATTCTCTCGCCGCGCCGCAAAGCGGACAGAATCATCTCCTCCTGCTTCAAATGTTCAGGCGGAATCAGCAGCGTAATGGATTTCCCGATAATTTCGTCAGCGTGGTAGCCAAAAAGCCGCATTGCTCCCGCGTTCCATGTCAGGATAACCCCATCCAGATCTTTAGATATGATTGCAATGTCGGACGACTCAACGATTGCTGAGAGGCGTCCGCGCAGAATGTCCTCGTCAGTAAGTTGTTCATCCATTCGAGTAAGTATCTAGCGGCCGGAGGCAGCGCCACGGGCCATCTCTTCTGCTGGAAGCTTGAAGTGAAAGGTTGATCCCTGTCCTGGTTCAGATTCCACCCAAATTCGACCACCATACTTTTCAACAATTCTCCGGCAGATGGCCAAACCCAAGCCAGTGCCTTTATATTTGCCCTCGCTGGCATGGAGCCGTGTAAAGAGCTTGAACACCTGATCTTGATACTCCCGCTTAATTCCAATACCGTTGTCGCGGATAGAGAAGCGCCAATGACGGTCCTCACGTAATACTGCGATGTTCACCTGCGCAGGTTCGTCGTCCTTACGGTATTTTAGTGCGTTACCTAGTAGGTTCTGGAAAACCTGGTCCAGGTGCGTCGCGCTCATCCAAACAACCGGCAATGGATCATATGTGATCGAAGCGTTGCATTCTTTCATTACTCCTGCGAGGGCTGCCGAGGCGCGTTCAAAAACCTGTTGACAGTCCACAGGAGCAGCGACTGTAAGATTCATTGACTCCGAAGCCTCGGCATAAGTCAGCAGGTTTGAAAGCAGGTCGCTCATGCCTATGGATGTCTGCTCAATTCCAACCAGCAGTTTTCGGGCATTCTCATCCAGTTGCGTGTCATTGCGTTGAATGAGCTGACTGAAAATGGTGATGGTGCGAAGCGGTGACCGCAGATCATGGGATGCACTGAACACAAAATGCTTCAAATCATCGTTGGCAAGCTGTAGTGCCGCCCCCAGCCGCCTATTTTCTTCTATATCGGTGCTGGTACCGAACCAACGGACAATGCGACCGTCGGCGGCCTTCACCGGTACGGCTCGTATCAGAAACCAGCGGTACTCCCCATCATGGCGGCGATAACGAGATTCTACCTCGTAACTTTGCCCCGTCTTCAGCGACAATATCCATTTTTCGTGAAGAATCTGTAAATCATCTGGATGAACAACAATTGTCCATCCGGTTCCTTTTGAATCTTCCAAAGAAAGACCCGTGTACTCAACCCATCTTTGATTGTGGAGATCCCAGAACCCATCCGGACGAGCGGACCACACAAGCTGGGGCATAGAGTCTGCCAGTTGCCGAAAACGCTGCTCGTTGCCGCGTAGCTCCATTTCCAGATGCTTCTCACTTGTAATATCCATTGCGACAATCATGGCCCGAACTGGGCGTCGCTCGGATCCAACATCTTCGCAAGTTACTTGTGCGCGAACGCGCAGCCATCGAACGGCCCCGCCGGAGAAGCTGATTCGATGGTCCACCCCGATCCACCCTTTTCCGTACGGATCCATAGCTGCGGCTATGTTCGTTTCCAATCGTTTACGATCATCTGGATGACATTTAGAGTGGAACAATTCCCTGGGCACGGTTACGGCAGATTCCCCGAACCCGTACATTCGCGCCGCAGCGGGCGTCAAATGTACGGTGCCGCTGGTGAAATTCAACTCTGCAAGCGCCAGTCCCGCCACGTCTACGCCTAAATGAAGCTTTGCCTCACTGGCCTTTAGGGCCCGTTGAGTTTCCATGCGTTCGGTGATGTCGCGGGAAACACTGATTATGCGATAGACCTCGCCTGCATGATTTCGCACCGGTGCTACCATGACATTCCACCACT
>JBBRJC010000615.1:0-2985 GCA_038220135.1 Bryobacterales bacterium
TCCACTTCGGTCGTCGCTTCCATGGCGCAGAATACGAAAGATCCGGTAAAAACATTTTCCATCGGCTTTGTAGAATCTGGGTTCAATGAACTGCCTTGGGCCAAGCAAGTTGCCCAGCAATATAAAACCGAACACCATGAAATTCTGGTAAAGCCCGATTCGATCTCACTGGTAAATAAGTTGGTGGACAGCTTCGACGAACCGTTCGGCGATTCCTCGGCGATTCCAACGTATCTGGTGAGCGAATTCGCAGTGCGTCACGTAAAGGTGGCATTGACGGGCGACGGCGGCGACGAACTTTTCGGTGGATATGAAAGCTTCTTCTGGCTGCAAAACGCCCGCAAATTTGACAAGATTCCGCAGATCGTCCGCCGCGCCATGTCCGCCTTTGCAGACCAGATGAGTTACTCGTCATACGGCAAGAATTATTTGCGCATGGCCTCGCGCCCCAACCCGTTGGAACGCTATTTTGAGCTGAACTACACGCCCTTCTATTTGCGCCAACAACTGCTAACGCCTGAGTGGATGGAACCCGGCGATGCAGGCTACATCACCCGCACATTCGGAAATTGTCTCGCCCCAAACGGCGCCGATATTCTGACCCATGCCATGTACTTTGAGGCCACTGCAAAACTTACTGGGGACATGCTCACCAAAGTAGACCGCATGTCCATGGCCGCGTCGCTGGAAGTACGCTGCCCGATGTTGGATCACGAGTTGGCGGAGCTTGCCGCACGCATCCCTCACGAAGCCAAAATGCGCAACGGCAAGGGCAAAGCAATTTTGGTTGAAGCCGTAGGCGACCGTCTTCCGCCGGATCTGCTCACACGCCCAAAGAAAGGGTTCGGCGTGCCACTTGCAATCTGGTTCCGCAGTGAGTTACGCGAGTTCCTGTGGGACAACCTGACTTCAGCAACATTCGTGAGACGCGGCATGGCATCGGGCGCTTTTGTGCGGCAGCTGCTCGAGGAACATGATACCGGCCGACGCGATAATTCCCACTGGCTTTGGATGCTTCTAATGCTGGAGCTTTGGATGAAAAGGTTCGATAGCAGATCATGAGTTCGCACAAAGAATCGGCCTTGGCGTATCAGCTTCGGGCGCTGGATGCCGAAGCGAAAGTCGCAGCAGCCCAAGCAGCGCTGTTGGCGTTAAAAGGCAAGTTCGATGCTCAATGTGTCGAGCAGATTTCATCGGCGCTACCAGCCCCACTTCGCGCACATTTCCCCTTTCCCGCCGATGCCAATGGCGCATTGTTGAAGGCTCTTTGGCAGCAATCAATAGAAGCTTGGGAGAAATTCTTCGCGCTCGATCATTCGCGTGAGCCAAATCATTTACTGGCTTATGCAAGAGCGTTATCCGCAACTGGCCAGATTGCTCAAGCAGCCCGGCAGGTGGAACGCGCCATGACACCCGGCGCACCCTATGCAATTTTCCCCCGTGCCGCAAAGTTGGTGGAAACGATCCGCAGCCAGTTCCCTGCCCCACTTCGCATAACGAAAATTGCAATTTTAAGCACCAGTACAACCAGCCTGCTCGCACCAGTTTTTGAGGCGCTGACATTGCGCGACAAAATTCAAGCCGAAGTCTACCAGGGCCTTTACGGTGCATGGGAGCAGGAGATTCTAGATCCGTCGAGCGCGCTCCACAGCTTCGCCCCACAGATCGTTTTCCTCATCCAGCACTTCCGCGATCTGGATTTGGATGGTGACCAGGCCGTATCCAAACGCAAGGCACTCTGGAAACAACTTTCCGACGCCCACGGTTGTCACATCGTCCAATTTGGGTTTGATTTTCCAGCGCACGAGCCCTACGGTTATTTAGGCGGAACACTAGCCGAAGGACGCACCAAGCGGATCGAGCAAATTAATCAGCGCATGCGCGACGAAGCCCCAGCCTACGTTTCAATTCTCGACCAGGCGGCAGTGCAGCGCCACACCGGTGCCGCGATGTGGGAAGACCAGCAATCGTGGGCCATGTTCAAGCAACACCCAACAACAGCTGCCCTGCCTGCATTGGCAGAGCATATGCTTGCTCACACCCGCGCCGTGTTGGGGCTCACGAAAAAGGTGATGGTGCTGGATCTGGACAATACGCTATGGAAGGGCGTCATTGGCGAAGATGGATTGGATGGTATTGAAATCGGCCCCGGCACCCCGGCAGGCGAAGCGCATCAATCGCTGCAACGCTATGTGCGGGAACTGAAGAAGCGTGGAATTCTGCTGGCTGTCAACTCCAAGAACAATCTGGAAGATGCAAAACTCCCCTTTGAGAAGCACCCGCATATGGCCCTGCGCCTGGATGATTTTGCCGCCTTTACGGCCAATTGGCAGGACAAAGCAAGTAACCTTCGTGACATGGCGGAAAAGCTTTCACTTGGTTTAGACAGCTTCGTTTTTTTGGATGACAATCCGCTGGAACGCGAATGGGTGCGCAGCCAATTGCCTCAGGTAATGGTGATTGAACCGGGACCCAATGTATTTCATTATTTGGCTGCTCTTGATCGTGGCATGCCTTTTTTTGCGCTGTCACTTTCAAACGAGGACTTGAGCCGCGCAGACCAATACCGTAGCGAGCAAGTGCGCGAAACGCTGAAAGCTACCGCTCAATCAATGGAAGATTTCTTGTCGCAGTTGCAATTGGCCGCCCAAGTAACGCCAGTCACATCCGCAAACCTCGGACGCGTGACGCAGCTTATCAACAAAACGAATCAGTTCAACGTCACAACGAGGCGCTATACCGAAGCGCAAGTGACGCAGATGGTGAAACAACCCGGTTCATGGATTGCAGGGTTCAATCTGGAAGATCGCATGGGTAGTTACGGACTGATCGGCGTAGTGGCCTGCCTGCCCGTTGAAGGCGATTGGCATGTCGACACATGGCTGATGAGTTGCCGTGTGTTGGGCCGCCAAATGGAGCGCTTCATGTTCGATCGCCTCATTGAAGCAGCCATTGCGCAAGGCGTGAAGCGCATTATCGGGACTT